>DATBAA010000338.1:0-3290 GCA_036271755.1 Myxococcales bacterium
AGGGTGGTGCCACCGGCGGCGCAGATGAACGGATCGGCGGCCGGGTGGTCGACGGAGAGGATGTTGCTGAAGGTGTCCGGCACCTCGCCGTTGTCGTCATACGAGCCGGCGTCGCCCGCGGCGGCCGAGAGGCTCTGCCCCTGGAGGGCGCCCTGGACGAAGATGTTGTGGAACGCCTGCAGCTGGCCCGCGGCGTCCGGATCGCTGATGGCCGTGCCTTGAATGAAGAACTCTTCCCACTCGCCCCAGCTGGTCGAGATGGCGTCGGCCTTGTTGTCGCCCACGGCCTTGGCCCAGGCGTCGAGGAACGCCTGGTCGGTGTTGGGCGCGACGTAGACGATCATCTTCGCGCCCGGGGCGATGCCGCCGGACTGCTCGACGTCCAGCGTGGTCTCGTCGGAGCCTGAGCGATCGCTGGGCTTGCCAGCGCCGCCGTCGATGTTGATGACGGTGATGCGGCTCGCGTCGACCTTGAGGTTGAGGCTGGCCCAGTAGGCGAAGGCGTCGCTGGGGGTGAAGGACGCCAGCGTGACGATGCCGATGGTGGCGCCCTTGCCGGTGATGCCCTGCTTATAGAGCGGGTTCACGTTGTAGTACTGGCCGAAGTCGGCCACGGTCCAGTCGCCGGGCAGGTCGGGCGTGTTGGGCGTGTTGTCGCCGCCCTTGCGCGCGGAGAGCCGCGTCTTCAGCGCCGCCGGAGTGCGGTGCAGGTTCGGGTGATAGTGCGCGCCGGAGTTGAGGCCGACGACGGCGTGCACGTCGCCCGCGAGAGCTCCCAGCTGCACCGCGCCCGTGGGGGCGTGGAAGGTCGCGCCGTCCGCGGTCTGGAACTGGTGCAGCTCGACGCCAAACGCCTTCTCGAGCGCGGCCGAAGCTCCGGTGACGCGCACGAGCGTGCCGTTGATCAGCTCGGTCTGCAGCCCCAACTTCTGCATGGCGTTGGTGACGCGATTGACCGCGTCCGCCGTGGGCGCGAACTGCGCGCGGAACGCGTCGGGGCTGAGGAACTGGTGATAGCCGGGGGTGCCCTTGTTGTAGAGGCCCGCCATCACGCTCTCGAGCTTGTCGGCGTTGCGCAGCTTGAGGGAGATGGTGGCCGTCACCGCCTCGGAAGAGATGGCGGAGAGCTTGCCCATGTCCTTGGCCTTGGGGCTCTTGGCAAAAGCAGGAACGGAGACGGCGGCAATCGCGGCCGCGATTAGTCCGAATCGCATCGATGTCATGTGTTGGGTCCCTCCCGCCGCCGGGCTGATCCCAGCGGTCGAGTACGAAAGCAGGCGCGTTTGTAGGGACGCTTTTTCGAATCGGTCAATCAGCCCAATGGGCATTGAGCGCTGTCGAGAGCCAAACCCGTAGCAATTCATACACTTTAGGGTGGTGCTGCAGATCGAGGTGATCGAGCCCGGAGAGCACCTCGCCGAAATGAAATGAAACACGCCGCCCTCTTGATTTTCCCGAGGCGCTGGGAATCCGAACCAATGCATCGCCCAGAAGCTGGCCCAGCGGATGATCCTTGTCCTTGGTGAGGCAGGCGGCGACGAAGCAGTAGGTGGCGGTCTTCAATTCGGGGATCTCGGGGCCGAATCTCAAATCGCGAATGCCGGCGCTGCGGCCCTCCAGCACCTGGGCGGGTACCTTGGCGCCCGCGGCTTCGAAGGAGCCCAGCGTGCTCGCGAGCAGGTGCACGGCCTTCTCCAGGGGTGCGCCGCCGTGCGGAGAGCCCAGGCAGATGACGTGCCGGAGGAGCGCGCTCTGGCTCTCGTGCGCCGCGCTGCGCGCCACGAGGCCGCCCATGCTGTGGCCAATCAGGGCAATCTCACTCACCGCAACGGGATGCTCGCGCACCAGCGCTTCAATCAACGCGGCGAGCGTGCGGCCATTCTCGATCACCGGCAGGCCGGTGTTGTAGCGAAACCGATAGGCCGTATATCCAAGCTCACCCAGCCGCTCGCCAAAATCCTGTCCGCCTGGAGGAATCCATTCGTATTCGGTGCAGCCGAGGCCGTGCACGAGAATGCAGATCTTGCCCGTCGCCGAAGGCCTCGAGCGCCGCAAGGCCTCCCTCTCGATCAGCAGCTTCTCGCCGCGATCATAAAACCCAGGCTCGATTTCCAGCCCGCTTCCCTGCTGCCGCAGGAAATCGCCGTACAGGCCATTCAATGCGGCTTGCGCGCGATCCATCCCCGGACCAGCGCCGGTCTCGGCCCCGGCCAGCGCCGTCCGCGAGATCACCTGCACGCCGTCGTTGATGCCGCGGATCGACGAGTGCACCGCGGCCGTCAACGCGTCCTGGACGGCGTGCACCGCCCCGGCCAGCGGCGTGAGGTTCTCCAGCAGGGCATACCCGCGCCGCGCCGCCGAATCCTGCGCGCCCTGCACCAGCAGGCTGGTCTTCTCGACCGCGTCGTGCAGCAAGTCCGCGAGCCCGAGGATCTTCATTGGCCCCGCACGAGGCAAAGCACGCAGCCGAAGTGTTGCGCGGCTCCCAGCAGCGTGAAGGCGTGAAACACCTCGTGATACCCGAACGTGCGCGGGCTGAAGTCGAATCGGCGCGTCGCATAGATGACCGCGCCCACCGTATAGGCCAGCCCGCCGCCGAAGAGCAGCGCCCACTCGGGCGTGGTGAGCGACCGGCGCAGGACTCCGAAATAGGGAACCAGGCTCCAGCCCAGGGCGACGCAGAGCGCGGCGGTCACCAGCTTGGGCGCGTCCACCCAGAAGAGCGAAATGGCCACGCCAATCGCCGCGCCGCCCCAGATGATGGCGCAGAGCGTGGTTCCCACTCCGGGGGGCAGGCCCAGGAGCGCAATCGGCGTCCAGCTTCCGGCGATGAGCACGAAGATCGAGGCGTGGTCGGCCCGCCGCATCCACGCCCGCGCGGCCGTCGACCAGGTCACCCGATGGTAGGTCGCGCTCACGGTGAAGAGCGTCACCAGGCTGAGGCCGAAGACGCCCGCCGCCAGCGCCGCCTGCAGGCTCTTGGCCAGCCCGACGAGCGTCAGCCCGGCGCCCAGCGCCACGGGCGCGGCCCACTGGTGCAACAGCCCGCGCAGGCGTGGTTTGACGAACGTCTCCATGGCCCGTGAGTCGTACGTGGCAATTGTCAGTGACGCGTCACGGCATGCGCTCGGCAGATGCCAATCGCGCGGGCTTTGATTAAGGTGCGCCGCATGAAAACTCTCCTCTTCGCGGCAGCATTGCTGTTTTCCTTCTCCGCAGGGGCTGCGGAAACCATCAAAGTCGACATCAAGGACGGCACCGGCGCGTCCATCGGGTCGGCGAAATTGAGC
>DATBAA010000339.1:0-2185 GCA_036271755.1 Myxococcales bacterium
GCGGGTCGACGGAAACCTGAAGGGCGTGAAGCCCATCAAGAACCACTACTTCTCCGACGGCGGCGTCGCGCTGGACATCGAAGTGCCTCTCGACGAGCTGCCGCCCGAGCTGGCCTCCGCCATCCAGGTCCCCGCCGGACAGGCACCGCTGCGCGGAGCAGGAGGCGCGACCGCGGGTGGCGCGCAGGCTACGGGCGACGTGCAGATCCAGGAGGCGCAGGGTCAGGCGGCCATCTTGAACGGCGACAAGCCGGCGGCGCGCGAGAAGGCCATCGCGGACGCCTTGAGGCACGCGGTCGAGATGGCCGTGGGCACCAAGGTCACCAGCAGCAGCGAGGTGCAGGACTTCCAGAGCAAGATGGACCGCGTGCTCACGCACTCGCAGGGCTACGTGAAGAAGTACGAGATCATCAAGGAGGGCCTCGACGGCGACGTGGTGCAGATCGACATCCGCGCGCAGATCTCGACCGCCGCCCTCGACAAGGACCTGGAGGCGATGGGCATGCTGATGGCCCGCAAAGGCATGCCGCGCACCATGGTGCTCATCGCCGAGCAGAACATCGGCATGGTGGCGCCGCAGGCGTTCTGGATGCCCGGCTCGACCGCCTCGGTTGATCTGCGCATCGCCGAGAACATCGTCCTCGATACTTTGAAGAACGGCGGCTTCGGCCAGCTGATCGATCCCGAGATCGCCAGCGAGAAGACGGCCACGGTGGGCAACATCACCACCGAGATCACCGCCTCCCAGGCCCGCAAGCTGAAGAGCCTCACCGGCGCGGAGGTGATCATCCTGGGCCAGGTCATCGCCACCAGCCGCGGCGCCATGCCCGACCTGGGCCCGAACTGGCGCTCCTGCACGGCCACCATCTCCGGCCGCGCGGTGAACACCGACAACGGCGACATCCTCTCCACCAGCGAGACCACGCAGAACGCGGCCCAGCTGGACGACATCACCTGCGGCAAGGAGTCCATCAAGAAGGCGTCGAAGTTCTTCGCCACCGACATGATCAAGAAGATCGGCGCGCGCTGGTCGCAAGACGTCTCGGGCGGCAACGAGGTGCACGTCACCGCGCGCAAGGTCAGCTCCTTCAAGCTCGCGTCGGACTTCCGCAGCGCGCTCACCGAGAAGATGCGCGGAGTCAAAGGCGTCTCGCAGCGCAGCTTCTCCTCGGGCACGCAGGAATTGGACGTGACGCTGGTGGGCTCGACCGATCAGTTCGCGCAGGAGCTGGAGTCGAAGAAGCTGGGCAAGTTCTCGGTGAAGGTGACGGGCGTCAGCGCCAACACCATCGAAGTCGAGCTGGGCCAGTGAAGTTCGTCCTCTGCGGAGTGGCCTTCCTGGCGGCGGCGCTCATCGGCGCTGCACAGCTGTCGGCTGCCTCGGCGACTGCCCAGGTGTCGGCGCTGGAGGGCAAGGCGACGCGGTCTCGCGGCGGCGCTCCGGCGGCCTTGTCGGTCGGCGCGGCGGTGGGGCAGGGCGACACCATTTCCACCGAGCCGGAGTCGCGGCTGGAGCTGAAGTTCTCCGACGCGAGCGTCATCCGCATCGGGCAGAAGGCGAAGCTGCAGCTGACCGAGGCGCATTTCGGCGGCGGCCCCACCAAGCGCAAGCTCACCGCCAAGCTCTTCTTCGGCAACCTCTGGGCGAAGGTCACGAGCGCCATCCAGGGCGACGCGAAGTTCGCGGTGGAGACGGAGAACGCGGTGGCCGGCGTGCGCGGCACCGTCTTCCGCGTCGACGCGCACGAGGACAAGAGCGTACTGGTCAGCGTCTACGACGGCGCGGTGGCGGTGGCCAAGCCGGGCGCTGCCCCGGCGAAGCCCGGCGAGCGGCACGAAGTCGAAGGGCCGGCGGAGATCTCGCGCGACCAGTGGGAGAAGATCGTCGGCGCGCAGATGCAGGTGCTGATCTCGGCCGACGGCACGCCCGGAGAACCCACCAAGCTGGATCCCAACGCCGACGATGCGTTCGCCAAATGGAACGAAGCGCGCGACAAAAAATAAACGTCCCCAACGCGCTGACGGCACTGCGGCTGCTCGCGGTGCCGGTCTTCGTCGTGCTCTATCTGCACCACCGGCCGGGCGCGGCGCTGGCTGTCTTCATCGGCGCGATGCTGACCGACTGGCTGGACGGCATCGCCGCGCGCGCGCTCAAGCAGTTCACCAAGCTGGGCGCGGCCATGGA
>DATBAA010000340.1:0-3591 GCA_036271755.1 Myxococcales bacterium
TGTCGCCAGCCGAGAAACCAAGCACCTGCACCGCGGCCAATAACGCGAGGAGCATTCCCCGTTCTTACTTGGAAGCCCCGCGCGCCGCCAGCATCCGCTTGATCTCCGCCACCAGCTGATCGGGCAGACACGGCTTGGAGAGGAACGAATCGCAGCCGGCCTCGCGCGCGCCCTGCGAATGGCCGGCCAGCGCGTGACCGGTCAACGCCACGACGGGAATATTGCGCGTGCGCTCGTCGGCCTTGAGCCTGCGCGTGGCTTCCCAGCCGTCCATCACCGGCAGCGACAAGTCCATGATGACGATGTCGGGCAAGTTCGCCTGCGCCGACTCGATGGCCTCTTTGCCGTTCTTCGCTTCGACGACGTCGTAGCCGCAGAAGGTCAGATATTCGGAGTACATCTCGCGGTTGTCCGCGAAGTCGTCGACCACCAGCACCAGCGTCTTCTTCGCAGCTTCGGTCATCTGCGCTTTCCTTTGCGGGGCACCACGAGCGTGAAGGTAGAGCCTTTCCCCAGCTCGGATATGACCTCGATGCGCCCGCTGAGCAAGTTGGCGAGCCGTCGGCAGATGGCAAGTCCCAGCCCGGCGCCGCCGTATTCGCGCGTCACCGAATCGTCGGCCTGCACGAACTCCTCGAAGATCTTCTCCTGATCTTCCAAGGCGATGCCGATGCCGGTGTCGGCCACCTCCACGCGCACGTCGCGCCGGTCCAGCTTGAGCGAGACGGTGATGGACCCGGCCGGCGTGAACTTGAGGGCGTTGGCCAGGAGGTTCGCCAGGATCTGCTTCACCCGCTGCCGGTCGGCCAGCAGCGGCAGCGGTCCCTGCGGCAGGTCGACCAGGAGGCGCAGATCCGTCTTTGGCAGCTCTTGCACGAGCTCACCGATCAGCGCCGGCAGGTCGAACTCCTCGGCGTGGAGCGGCATCTTGCCCGCGTCCATGCGGCCCAGGTCGAGCAGGTCGTTGACGATGGCCAGCAGGATCTTTCCGTTGGCCTCCACCCGCTGCAGCTTCTGCTTCTGCTGCGGCAGCATCTGGCCCGTGACGCCGGCCAGCAGCATGCTGGTGTAGCCGAGGATGGCGTTCAGCGGCGTGCGGAGCTCGTGCGAGATGTTGGCGAGGAACTGCGCCTGCAGCGGCTCTTCCCGCTTCGCCAGCTTCTGCCCCAGCAGCGTCGCCGCCCATCGCGCATCGCTGGTGCGCGCCGGAGCCACCAGCAAGAGGCCCGTGCGCGCCTCGCGCTTGTCGCTGACGGGCAGTGGAATGGCCAGGTAGTCGCGGTCCGGACCCTTCGGCTGATGGCCCGCGAGCGCGAAGAGGAGCGGGTGCACGGGCTCCTCGAGCACCATTCCCAGCGTGCCGGCCTGGGCCTTGGGAATGCCGTAGGTGACCACCGCCGTCGCCTTGCCGCGGGCGTCGATGAGCGTGCAGAGGCAGCGCCTGGCGCCGCGCGCTCCCAGCCAGTCGACGGTGGCTTGGGCGCACTTCACCGGATCGCTGGTGGCGAGCAAAAGCTCCGCCAGCGCCAGGCGCGCGGCAACATCCGTCTCACGCGGCCCGGTCGCGAGGCGCCGCTGCGAGGAGATCGAGAAGGCTCCCACGGCAGATTTCTAGAGCCGAATTCGGAGTTTCGCGCAAGGCACCAGCAGTGCAGACGGAGCCGCTGCCGCGGGTGAATGTTTGGCGCTGAACGATCCAGCCACGGACGCTGCTCGCCAAGGTGGCGAATTTGTACGAAGTCTCCCGCTTCATGGCGGAACCCAAGCTGAAGCTTTTGCTCGTCGAAGACGACCGCGACCTGGCCGAGGTCACGCAGGCGGCCCTGCAAGAGGAGGGCTTCTTCGTCGACGTCGCCTACGACGGCAAAGAGGGTCTCGAGCTGATCGCGCGCACCGCGCCGGACGTGGTGATCACCGACGTGGTGATGCCGGTGCTCGACGGCCTGCAGCTCATCCAGCAGCTCTTTGCCTCGAAGGGGCGCCATCCGCCGGTCATCGCCATCTCGGCCATCGGCAGCCGGCTGCACCTCGCGCGCGAATTGGGCGCGTGCGACGCGCTGGTGAAGCCGGTGGAGCCGCACGAGCTTGCGGAAGTGGCGCGCAAGGCGTGGCGGCGCGCGCAGGTCCCGTGATCATCGGCTCGCAAGAGTGGCGCGAGCTGCTCTTCATCCACCACCGCGTGGAGAGCACGTCGCTGCGCGGGCTGGTCCATCCATCGCTGGAGATCCAGGAGCGCGACGGCAGCGCCTGGGTCTCGTCGGCCGCGTTCACGCTGCGGCGCGGAAGCGTGCGCGGACTGCCGCCGCTGCCCGACTTTCACGAATTGAACCTGCGAACCTATGTGACTCACCCTCGCCGCGGCCCCGGCATCTGGTTCTTCAGCCTCGACGCGGCGAGCCTCACGGCCGTGGTGATTGCGCGGGCTTCGGTGCGCTTGCCCTATTTCCACGCGCGGATGGAGCGCGGCGAAGGCTGGTATCGCAGCGAGCGTATCTCGGTGCCGGCCAGCTACGACGCTGCCTGGACGGTGACCGGCGAGGAGCACGTTTCGACGCCCGGCTCATTGAATGAATTTCTAGCCGAACGATATACGCTTTATTCGCAAGCCCTGGGTCCCGTGCTCTGGTGCGGGAAGGTCGTGCACGAGAAGTGGCCGCTGTGCGAAGCGCGCATCGATAAGTTGTGGCAGACATTGCCGGTGGCCGCCGGCTTCGAGTGCGGACCGCCCGCGCTGGCGCATTACACGCGCGGTGTGGTGGTTGATTTCGAACCATTCATTCCGGTGCTCTAGATCCCGCGCCGGAACGGCGGTAACGGTCCCTCGACGGGAGGGACCCATGAATACAAAATCGATTGGATTGTCGGCGATGTTCCTGGTCGGGCGTGATGGAGGACTTCGCCAGCACGAACCCGGACCTGACCTGCTCGTCCGGCTCGTTCAAGGCGCTCCTGGCCGACGTCAACAAGTCGCCCGCCTCGCGTTTCGATGACGGCAAGGGGACCTGGTACCGGCTGGACGGCGTGCCCGTCGTCGCGCAAGCCAAGGATCTGTTCGCCAGCGGCGGCCCGCTCCTGACCGCGCCCATTGACCTTTTCGCGGACGGCGTTTCGCGGGCGTTCCCCATGAGCGAGGCGTGGACCGGCTTCTCCGGGCAGGCCGACGACTACTCGTTGCAGGGCACCGCCGCGAGCACGTGCAATGGGTGGAGCAGCACGTCGTCGACCGTGTTCGGCGTCACCAGCATCGTCACCTTTACCTGGAAGTCCTTCCTGGACCTCAAGGGGGGCTGGCCGCTGCCTCACTGCAGCGAGGCCGTGCCGCTCTACTGCCTGCAGGAGTGAGCTAACGCAGAAGCCGTGCGGCGACTCGCAGGTCGTCGATGAAGAGCCGCGTCTCGCGTTCGCGCGACTCTTCGTCCGGCGCGCGCAGGATGGACGACGGGTGCACCGTCGCCATCACGCGGCCAAGCTCGTGCTCCAAGACCTTGCCGCGCTCCTTCGTCACCCGGAAGCTCTTGCCGAGCAGCGCCTGCGCCGCGGTCGCGCCCAGGCAGACGATGAGCGCGGGCTTGATGACCTGAAGCTCCGCCT
>DATBAA010000341.1:0-2147 GCA_036271755.1 Myxococcales bacterium
GAACGGACGCGCGGCTTTGTACGAAAACGTTCGGAGCGGCGCCGCTTATTCGGAAAAAAATCGTGTCATGGCTGATTTCGCCGCGTCGTCGTCGAGCAGCCGGCCGTGGGCCGCGCCGACCAGCACCTCTTCGTGCTCGAACTTCGGACGGGCACTTTCCACAGGGACAAGCCCGTCTCCATCGCTCGTGGGCGGATGGTCGAAATCGGGGGCGCCTGCTTGCATGCTCACCCCTGAAACGCTCTTGCGGCCAGTCCCGATCACCACGAGCGATCGGACGTTCGGCGTGAACGCCTGCAAGGCGTGCCAGTGGTCGCGCTGCTCGTCCAATTGGTGCCGCAGCTCGGTCTCGTATGCGAAATTCGTGCGCGCCGCTTCGGCGGCGAACGGCCCAAGGCCCGCGAGCCACGGCTCGGGCCTGCTCAGCGCCGTGCCCGGCGGCGCCAGCTGCCAGGCGGAGGCAAAGGTGAAGAGCGCTCCCGCCGAGAGCAGCGCGTGATTGAGGCCCACGCTGTCGCCCCGGGCCAGATCCTTGAGCACGGCCGCCGCGCCCGCGAAGGGAACGCCGGCAAAGACCACGCGCCGCACCTTGGGCGCGCCCATGGCCAGGCAGTGCAGCGTGACGAGGCCGCCCATGCTGTGTGCGACGATGTCGACGTGGTTCACCGGCAGCGCTTCGATGGCGGCGCAGAGCTTCTTCGCCGACTCGCGCACGTCGTCGCGCCAGTCATAAGAGAACGGCGTCACGCCCTGCAGCTCGCGCGAGGCGTACTGGAGAAAAGGCAGATAGACGGTCTCGCCAATGCCCGCGATCGACAGCCGCGTGATCGGTCCGTCCGGATGGAGCGGCCCCGCGGACTTGCTGTCGTGCACGCCGGGAAAGTCGAGCGCGAGCGTGGTCTCGCCCGAGCCGAGCGCCGCGCCGGGAGTGATCCACACCCGCTCGCCATGCTCGTCGGCGAGGAAGCTGCCTTTGTAGCCGGGCACCAGGACGGTGGCGCGATCGGCCGTGGCCTTGGGAAGCTCGGGGATCTTGGCGACGCTGCAGGCAAAGAGAGAGAGCACGGCGAGCAGGCGGGTCATGAGATCCTTGGTGGGACCCTGAAGCTACGTACTCCCGCGCCGCCGTGGATTCGTCTCGCTCAGGGCGCCGCCTTGGCAGGCTCGAGGAACCGCCGGGCGATGCCGCGCAAGTTCTGGACGCTGAAGGGTTTTTCCAGCCGCTCGTTGGGAATGTCTTCGAGAAACTGAACCATCTCCGGCTGCGTTACGCCGCCCGACACGAAGACGAAACGCTCGGCCAGCTCTGGCCGCGCGGCCTTGACCTGGGCATAGAGCTGGTTTCCGGGAAGGTCGGGCATCATCAGATCGCAGAAGATGACGTCGAAGGTGGCGCCGCCGCGCAGCAGCTCCAAGGCCTTGCGCGAGTCCTCCAACGCCGTCACCTCGTGCTCCTTCTCCAGCACGCGCGTGATGGTGCGCAAGATGATGGGCTCGTCGTCGATGGCCAGCACGCGCCCGCGCCGCGCCTCCTCCGGCCTCGTCTCCGCGACGGGTTCGGGCGGCTTCACCGGCGGGGCGGCCGGCAGCAAGATGCGAAACGTCGAGCCCTTGCCCACGGCCGACGTAAGCTGCAGCTCTCCGCCCATCGCGGTCACCACGCTCTGCGCGATCGAGAGGCCGAGACCGCTTCCCTTGCCCACTTCCTTGGTGGAGAAGAAGGGGTCGAAGACGCGCTTCTGCAGCTCGGGCGCGATGCCCGGGCCGTTGTCGCTGACGGAGATGGCCACGCGGCCGTCGCTCCGGAGCTCGCTGCCGACGACCACCAAATTCCGCTGCACGTCGTTGCTCTCGAAGGCCTGGCCGGCGTTGACGAGGAGGCTCACCAGCGCCTGCGCGAGCCGCGCGTCGTCGGCGAGGATGCGCGGCGTGGACGAGAGCCGCTTCACGATGGACGCGCGATGCCGGATCTCGTGAGAGGCCAGGTTGATGGCGACCTCCACCGGGTCCGACACCTCGGTGGGCACCGGCGGCGACTCCTCGCGCGAGAGCGACTGCAGGCCGCGCACGATCTTGCGGATGCGCTCGGTGCCGGAGCGGGCCTCGTGCAGCGCGTCGCGGATCTGCCGCAGATGGCTGGTCCCGCC
>DATBAA010000342.1:0-5752 GCA_036271755.1 Myxococcales bacterium
GCCGCCGCGGCGCGCAGCTCGTATTCTGACAAACGGGCTCGATTTCAATCCGATACCGGCAACAAGCGGCGCGGCATCGGACTATCCCTGGCGCTGCACGGCGCGGGCTTCACCGGGTCTGGCGAGGTGAAGCTGAAGCCTCGCGCCGGAGTGGAGCTGACCGAAACAGGCGTTCGCGTCTTGAGCATTTCGACCGACATCGGCCAGGGGACCATTACCGTCTTTGCGCAGATGGCGGCGGACGCTCTCGGGATTGGCATCGACGACGTGGAGGTGGCCGAGAACGACACCTCGAAGATGCCCGACAGCGGGCCCACGGTGGCCAGCCGCACCACGATGGTGGTCGGCGGCACCATCACCAAGGCCGCGCAGGGGCTGCAGCGCGTGCTCTGCGGCTTCGCGGCGGAGATCTTCCAGGCCCGCGAGGTCTCCTGCAGCGCGGGCATCTTCCACGGCGATGGGCGCGCGCTGGCGCCGTTTGCCGCGGTGGCGAAGCGGTATCTGCAAGAGCGCGGACCCCTGCAGGTGATCGAAAACTATCGCCACCCCGAAGGCATCCACTTCGACGACCAGGCCTATCGCGGCGACGCGTACCCCTGCTACGGCTGGGCGGCGACGGCCGTGGAGGTCGAGGTCGATCTCGACACCTACGAAGTCTCGCTGCTGGGCGTGACCACGGCGACGGACCTGGGCCGCGCCATCCACCCCGTGCTGGCCGCCGGGCAGATCGAGGGCGGCACGGTGCAAGCCCTGGGCTATGCCCTGCTCGAGGAGCACCTCTTCGCGGCCGACGGCAAGATGCTCAACAAGCGCATGCAGAACTACGTGATCCCGACCGCGCCCGACATTCCGCCCATGCAGACGCTGCTGCTCGAGAACCCCTATGCGGACGGCCCGTACGGAGCGAAAGGCCTGGGCGAATTGCCCATGGACGGCCCCGCGCCGGCCGTCGCCGCGGCCGTCTTGAACGCCACCGGTTGCCTCGTCCCCGACCTGCCCATCAGCCCGGATCGCCTGATGCGAGCGATGGATCTTTTGTGAACTTCGTCGTCAATGGAGTCGCGCGCACGGTCGAGGTGTACGGGCTGAAGC
This sequence comes from Myxococcales bacterium, assembly GCA_036271755.1. Lineage (GTDB taxonomy): Bacteria > Myxococcota > Myxococcia > Myxococcales > 40CM-4-68-19 > 40CM-4-68-19. Next base: position 1,093 of record DATBAA010000342.1, read on the forward strand.
GGCTGCTCGACGTGCTGCGGGAAGATCTGCAGCTGACCGGGGCGAAAGAGGGCTGCGGCGAGGGAGAGTGCGGCGCCTGCGCGGTGCTCATCGACGGCGAGCTGGTCAATTCGTGCCTCGTCGCCGCCGCGCAGGTCGAGGGCGCGCAGGTCGTCACCGTCGAGGGAATTCCCACCGGCGCGCTGCAGAGCTGCTTCGTCGAGAAGGGCGGCGCCCAGTGCGGCATCTGCACGCCCGGCATGATCGTCGCTGCCCACAAATTCTTGCAGAGCGGCGCGGAGGCAACCGACGGGAACGTGCGCGAAGCCATCGCCGGCAACCTCTGCCGCTGCACGGGGTACGCGAAGATCGTCGAGGCGGTGCAGGCGGTGGCGCGGAGATGATCTCGCGCATTCCCGTCACTTCCGCGCGGAGTCTGGCAGAGGCTCACGAGGTGCTGTCGGCGCGGCCGCCCGGCTTGCGCGTGCTCGCCGGAGGCACGGACTTCATGGCCGCGCTGAATGCGCGCGTGGGCACCGAGCGCATCGGACACGTGCTCGACATCTGGCAGGTGCCCGAGCTTCGCGGCATCGAGGTACGCGACGGCTTCCTGCGCATCGGCGCGCTGACCACCTACGCGGAGCTGATGCGCTCGAACGAAGTGCTCTCCAGCTTGCCGGCGCTGAGCGCGGTCTCGCGCGAGGTGGGCGCGGTGGCCATCCAGAATCGCGGCACGCTGGGCGGCAACGTCTGCAACGCCTCGCCGGCCGGAGACACGCTGCCTCTGTTGCTTGCCGCCGAAGCGCGGCTCATCGTCGGCGGGCCGCGCGGAGAGCGCTCCGTCCCTGTCGATGAGTTCTTCCTGGGTTACCGCAAGACCGCGCTGGGCGCGGACGAGCTCTTGCAGCGCATCGATCTTCCGCTGCTGTCCGGGGCGCGGCTGAGCTATCGAAAAGTGGGGACGCGCAAGGCGCAGTCGGTCTCGCGCGTGCTGGTGGCGGTGCGCAAAGGCGCAGGCCCGCTGCGCATCGCCGCGGGCTGCGTGGGGCCCATTCCGCTGCGCTGCAAGCACGCCGAGGCCGCGGCGGAGCAGGGCGGCGACTTGCGCGAGGCTCTGCTCCGCGACATCGCGCCCATCGATGACATTCGCGCCACGGCCGTCTATCGCGGGCGAGTCACCGCCAACGTCCTGCTCCGGTTGCTCGAATGATCCTGCTCCGCGGCGGAACGATTCTCACCATGGACTCGAAGCGGCGCACGCTGCGCGGCGATCTGCTGGTGCACGAGGGGCGCATCGAGGCAATTGGCCGGCGGCTGCGGGCGCCCAAAGGCGCCGAGGTCATCGACTGCGCGGGCAAGGCGGTGATTCCCGGCCTGGTGCAGGCGCACGTGCATCTCTGCCAGGTGCTCTTCCGCAACCACGCCGACGGGCTGTCGCTGCTCGACTGGCTCTCGCAGCGCATCTGGCCGTTCGAGGCCGCGCACGACGCGCGCTCGCTGGGCTTCTCCGCGCGCCTGGGTCTGGCAGAGCTGCTGCTCGGCGGCACGACGGCCATCCTCGACATGGCGACGGTCCGGCACACGGAAGCCGTGCTCGAGGCCGCCGTGGCTTCCGGCATCCGCTACACGGGCGGCAAGTGCCTGATGGACACCAAGGCGGGCCCGCTGGGCGAAGAGATCGAGGCCGCGCTGCTGGAGACGGAGCGCCTGGGGCGTAAGTGGCATGGCCGGGGCCTCGTCCGCTGGGCGCTCTGCCCGCGGTTCGCGCTGAGCTGCTCGAAGCCGATGCTGCGCGAGGTGGCGCGGCTCTCGGAGGAGAATGGCTGGCTCATCCACACGCACGCGAGCGAGAACCTGGGCGAGGTAAAGCTGGTTCGCGAGCAGACGGGTTTGGATAACGTCTCCTATCTCGCGTCCGTCGGTCTCGAGGGTCCGCGCACGGTGCTCGCGCACTGCGTGCATCTGAAGGGTTCCGAGATGCGTGCGATGGCTCGCGCGGGCACGCACGCGGTCCACTGCCCGGGCGCGAACTTGAAGTTGGCGAGCGGCCTCGCGAACGTCCCTTCGCTGCTGAAGGCGGGCGTCAATGTCGCGCTGGGCGGAGACGGCGCGCCTTGCAACAACACCTTGGATGCCTTCCACGAGATGCGCCTCGCCGCGACGCTGCACTTGCCGCGCTCGGGGCCGAAGGCGATGCCGCCGGCTGAGGTGCTTGCCATGGCAACTATTCGCGGCGCGAAGGCTTTGGGTCTCTCCGGCGAAATTGGCTCTCTGGAAGCGGGCAAGCGCGCGGACATTGCCGTCGTCGATCTCGCGGGGCCGCACTGTCAGCCGGCCGGAGAGGATCCGCACGCGACGATCGTGTATTGCGCCCGCGCTAGCGACGTCAGCGATGTCCTCGTCGATGGCCGCGTCGTCGTGCGCGCGCGCGAGCTGCTCACGTTGGACGCACGGAAGCTCGCGTCGAGGGCGGCTGGCGAGTTTCAGCGCGTGCTTGGCCGTGTGGAAGGATGAGCTGCGCGCCTGCGGTGCTCTGCGCGGCTTTTCGGTGTGGTCTGAGTTGGGGGCCTTCACTGGCTGGTGAAGCTGTTTAGCCCTGAGGTTCTTGGTGCGCGGAGGTTGGCGCGGCCTCGGAGGTGTCCGCTTTTCGCGGGGAAAATGCACGTTTGGTGCCGTCGTGTGGGCGCCGCTCGGTGATGGAGTCGTTCGCAGGGTGATGTCTAGACGCTTGACAGTCGCTCTAAAAAATGTATGCTTTTCAAATGATTCGGGAGAAGCAACTCGAGTTGAAGTTGCCGCGGCGTGGGGGCAAACGGCCGGGGGCAGGGAGGCCGCGGAAGCGGCCTCATCCGGGGTTGAATGGTCCGGGGGTTCGTCATGTGAAGCGGGCGGAGTTCGCGGCTCGGAATCCGCTCCACATCACGCAGCGGATGGTGCCGGCGGTCGGGCATCTGCGGACATCGGCGCGGCTAGGCGTGATCAAGAAGGCGCTGCACGATGCGAGCGGCCATTTGGGAATGCAGGTGGTGCACTTCTCGGTGCAGGGGAATCATCTGCATCTGGTGGTCGAGGCCGAAGGCAGGGAAGCGCTGTCGCGCGGCATGAAGGGCCTGGCGGTGCGGGTGGCGGTGGCGCTCAACCGGCTCGCAAACCGGCGGGGAACCGTGTTTGCCGATCGGTACTACGCGCGGGTGCTGGAGTCGCCGCGGGCCGTGGCGAATGCGTTGCGGTACGTGTTCGAAAACTATCGGCATCATGCGCGGGAGGCGCTGCACTGGTCCTGGCGGGACCCGTTTGCCTCGAGCGCGCGGGCTCCCTTACGAGAGCCTTCGGTGTGGCTGCTCCGCGTCGGATGGAAGAACCACGCGAACGGGCTCTAGCCGGCCTTGATCACGAGCTCTGCGAGGTCGCTGACGATCAGGTCGGCCGGGCCGGGGCGAGAGTGGGGACGCTTCACGTGCACGCAGGTCAGGCCGAGAGCGCGCGCTGCCGCGTGGTCGTAGTCGGCGTAGGCCGAGACGTGCCACCAGTCCTTCGAGAAGGGCACGCCCAGCTTCCGCGACGCGGCTTCCCACATCTTCCGATCCGGCTTGTAGGCGCGAGCTTCTTCCGCGCAGACCCAGCCGTCCAGGCGGAACCCGAGCTGCGCCTGGACCTGCTCGCCGTGCTCCCTGTCGCTGTTGGTGATGGCGGCGCACGGAGCCACGGCGCGCAGCTTTCGCAGGGCTTCGGCAGAGTCCGCGAAGAGCGGCCAGTTCCCGGCCTGGGCGCCAAAGCCAGCCGCCATAACTGCGTTGAGCCCGGCCACCTCGATCAGGCTCTGCGCGACAATTTCCGTGTAACTGCGCCAGCTTCCCTGTTCGAGGGCGCCCTGCCGGTCGATCGCCCGCTCGAACTGGTCATCGGTCAAGCCGAAGAGTCCGGTGCGCCAGTCCAGGACGGTCCCGAAGATGTCGAACGTCATGAGTGCGATTGACATGGAAACCCCCAAGGTGGCATCTGCCCGCGGTGCCCCCGCCGCTGAAGTTCTGCCCACGCTGCGCGAGCCCCCTCGGCGCCCACGAGGCAGAGGGCCGTACCCGCCTGATCTGCAGCAGCGAACCCTGCGGCTACACCTTCTACGACAATCCGGTGCCGGTGGTGGCCGCGCTGCTCGAGCACGGCGAGACCGTCATTCTGGTGCGCAACAAGGGCTGGCCCGACAGCTGGTTCGGCCTAGTCTCCGGCTTCCTGGAGAAGGGCGAATCTCCCGAGGCCGGCGTCTTGCGCGAGGTGAAGGAAGAGGTCGGCCTGCGCGGCGAGATCGTCTCCTTCATCGGCGCCTACGCCTTCGAGGAGATGAACCAGATCATCCTCGCCTACCATGTGGTCGGTCACGGCGAGCTGGTCATCGGCGACGAGCTGGCCAGCATCAAGGCGGTGCCGCCGGACAAGCTGCGCCCCTGGCCGCTGGGAACCGGCCACGCCGTGCGCGACTGGTTGAAAGCCCGCGGTGGTTTCGGACCCACCGTAGCTTGAGGCAGTGGCATAGTTGGCAGCCACATGCTCAGCGAGTGGTTGAACCTCTTCGTCCGCTGGTTTCACGTCTTCGCCGGCATCCTCTGGATCGGCTCCACCTGGTACTTCACCTGGCTGGACCGCCAGCTGCGCAAGGCGCCCGAAGGCGTCTGGATGGTGCACA
>DATBAA010000343.1:0-4361 GCA_036271755.1 Myxococcales bacterium
GAGTCGTAGTTGTCGCGATGGCCGCGCATGTAGATCATGTAGTTGATCGAGCTGGTGCCGCCCAACGCCTTGCCGCGCGGCCAGTGCATCCGCCGGCCTTCGAGCTCTTTCTGCGGCTCGGTGAAGTAGGTCCAATCGAACTTGCCGCGCCAGAGCAGCCCGACGAGGCCCGGCGCGCGGACGCGAATGTCCTTGTCGCTGCCGCCGGCCTCCAGCAGCAGCACGCTCACTTTGGGGTCTTCCGTCAGCCGCGATGCGAGAACGCAGCCCGCCGAGCCGGCGCCTACGACGACATAATCGAACTCATTCGCGGCCATGGCCAAGCAGTGCCACAAAAATGTAGGCTTGCAAAACTAGAGGAGCGCCTTCACGGCGTCGGCGAAGGCTTGGGGCTTCTCCTGCGGGATGTTGTGGCCGGCGTCTTCGATGGTTCGATATTCGTAGCGGCCGGTGAAGAGCGGCCGATGCCCCGAGGTGCCGCCCAGGAAGAGCACTCCGTCCGCGGTGCCGTCGAGGTGGATGGTGGGCACGGTGATGGGCGGCTTCTTCGTCAGGAGCTGCTCCCACTCTTCGTAGGCCGGGTCGTTGGCAGTGAGGCCATAGCGCGCGCGATAGGATTGAATGACGGTGTCGACGAAGTCCGGGTTGTCGAACGACGCCGCGGTGCGCGCATAGGTTTCGTCAGAGAACTTCCATTTGGGAGACCAGAGCTGCCAGAGCAGCTTGCACAAAGACGCCCGGTGCTTCGCCAGGCCGGCGCGGCCGCGCTCGACCTGGAAGTACCATTGGTACCAGTAGCGATACTCATTCTCGGGCAGCGACGGCTCGAGCGCGTGCGGCACGTCGTGGATGTTGTAGCCATTCACGGTGACCAGGCCGCTGACTCTCTCGGGCTTCAAGGCGGCCACGATGCAGGCCGCGCGGCCGCCCCAGTCGTAGCCGCCCAGCACCGCCTTGGGGATCTTCAATGCGTCCAACAAAGCCAGCAAGTCAGCGCCCAGCGCGGCCTGCTGCCCCGAGCGCAAAGTCTCGGCCCGCAGATACCGCGTCGGGCCGTAGCCGCGCAGGTAGGGGACGATCACCCGCGCGCCCGTGAGCAGCGGCGCCACCTCGTCGAAGGCGTGCGCGTCGTAGGGAAAGCCGTGCAGCAGCACCACCGGCTGGCCGGCCCCGTACTCCTCGTAGGCGATCTTCAGGACTCCGGCGTTCACGAAGCGCATCTCAGTGTCCTTTCACGGGCGGCGGCGGCACGGTCTTCACCGGCCGCGCGACGCGCACGACGCGGACGCGGCGGTCGTCGCGCGACATGACGGTGAACTCGAGGCCGCCGATGAAGAAGCGATCGCCCGTCTGCGGAATGGCTCCGGCGGCATTGTTGAGCAGCCCGCTGACGGTCTCGAAGTCGCCGCTGTCCGCGAGCGCCGTCCCCAGCGAGCGGTTCAGGTCGGAGAGGCGCGTGTCCGCGCGCAGCACCAGCGCGCCGTCGGGACCGGGCGCGGGAAGGGTCTGGTCCACGTCGTGCTCGTCGCGGATCTCGCCGACGATCTCCTCCAAAATATCTTCCAGCGTCACCACGCCCGAGAAGCCGCCGTACTCGTCGACGATGAGCGCGATGAGGCTGCGCTTCTGCTGCATCTCGCGCAAGAGCTCGCCCACCGGCTTGGTCCAGGGCGCGAAGAGCGCCGGCCGCAGCAGGTCTTGCAGGACGATCAGCTCTGGGTGCGCCAGGAGCTGGATGACGTCCTTGGCGTGCAGCACGCCGCGGATGTGGTCGAGGTCTCCCTCGAAGACCGGCATGCGGGTGTGGCCCTCTTCGGCGAGCAGATCGATGACCTGCTGCGGGTCCGCGTCCAGCGGCACGCCGACCACGCGCGTGCGCGGCACCATGATCTCCTTGGCGGTCCGCTCGGCGAAGGAGAAAAGGCCGTGCACCAGCTCGGCCGTGGGCGCGCCCGGCGTGCGGTTGCGGGCTTCGTCGCTCAAGAGCTTCTCCAGCTCTTCCAGCGGCGGCGGGGGTGGCGTGTAGCGGGCGGTGGCGCCCTGCCGCAGCAAGAGGGCGTCGAAGAGGCGGAGCAAGAGCCGCACCGGCGGGCCGAAGAGGCGGCTGACCACCCACGCCGGCCCCGAGAGCGCGAGGCCCCAGGCGACCGGATCGACCGCCGCCAGCGAGCGCGGCGCCAGGTCCAGCGCCAGCGCGACGGCGCCCGCGACCACGCCGGCCGTCAGCTGCAGCGTGCCGCGAGAGGTCGCCGGCCAGCCGGCTTTCAGGAGCACGTCGCCCACCACGATGGCGCAGCCCACCGCAGCGAAGGCCAGCAACGACGAGGAGGCGGCCCGCAAGGAAGCCGCCGTCGGCTCCGGGTTGGCCTTGAGCTCCAAGAGCCACTTCACCCGCTGCGGGTGATCGGCGGCCCGCTCGCGCACTTCATCCTCGCCCACGGCCAACAGCGCCGCGTCCGCCGCCTGCAGGAGCGCGCGGCCGGCGAGCGCGGCAGAGGCGGCGAGCAGCTCGAGCATGGCCGGCAAGTGTAACACCGCGCTTGAAACGCGATCCCGCTAGCACTAGGGTGCGCGCCACTCCGCCGTTCGCGGCGGCGAGGAGGCCTCAAGTGAAAGCGCGCGTGGTGGTGACGCTCAAGCCCTCGGTGCTCGACCCGCAAGGACAGGCGGTCGCGCGCGCGCTCGGCTCGCTGGGCTTCGACGAGGTGAAGGGCGTGCGCCTGGGCAAGATCATCGAGCTGGACGTGGAGGCCACCGACGCGGCCACCGCCCGCAAGCGCGTCGAACAAATGTGCGAGAAGCTGCTCGCGAACACCGTCATCGAGGAGTACCGGGTGGAGGCCGTGGGCTGATGCTCTTTGCCGTCGTCGTCTTCCCCGGCAGCAACTGCGACCACGACGTCTACCATGTGGCCAAGCACGTCCTGGGCTGCGCCGCCCGCTACGTCTGGCACAAGGACCGCGATCTGCGCGGGGCCGACGTGGTGGTGCTGCCCGGCGGCTTCTCCTACGGCGACTACTTGCGCACCGGCGCCATCGCGCGGTTTTCGCCCATCATGGAGGAGATCAAGAAGTTCGCCGCGCGGGGCGGCCACGTGGTGGGGTTCTGCAACGGCTTCCAGATCCTGCTCGAGGCGGGGATGCTGCCGGGCGCGATGCGCCGCAACGAGTCCTTGAAGTACGTCTGCCGCGACGTGCACCTGAAGGTCGAAAACGCGATGACGCCGTACACCCGCAAGTACGCGCGGGGCGAGGTGGTGAAGATCCCCATCGGCCACGGCGACGGCAACTACTACATCGACGACGAGGGCTTGAAGGAGCTGGAGGGCGAGGGCCGCGTGGCCTTCCGCTACGTCGGCGCGGACGGCGCGCGCGGCGATCCGCTGGCCAATCCGAACGGCTCGCGCAACGACATCGCCGGCATCACCAACGCTCGCGGCAACGTCTTGGGGATGATGCCGCACCCCGAGCGGCTGGCCGAGGGCGTGCTGGGCGGCGAAGACGGCCGCCGCTTGTTCGAGAGCATCGTCGAAGCCGTCGGCTGAGCCGCTGCTCCGCTTTTTCGCTCAAACATTCCGTAGCTTCAGGCGCTTTCCGCCGATGACCGCGACCACCTCCAGGGTGCCGCCCAGCGCTTCGACGTAGTCGCGCAGGGTCGAGACCAGCCAGTCCTCGCGGTTCTCGATGCGCGAGATCTCGCTCTGGTCTTTTTTCATGGTCTCCGCCACCTCCACCTGGTTCTTCCGCGCCGCCTCGCGCACCTCCCGCAGGTCTTTCGTCGCCGGCTCGCGCCGGTCCGTCGGTGCGCGCCTCTTCTCGAGCCGTTCCCAATATTGATGCTTCATGAGATCTTTTTATGCGGTCAGAATCATATGCCGTCAACAGCATCACCGCCTGGCGTCGCGCGCGGCCAGGACCAGCGCGCCTACCTCCAAGCAATCGGTCTCGCTCACCAGCGCGCGCAGCACCTGACTGGAGGTCGTTTCCAGCGGCGGCCCCGGCAGCACCTTGGTGACCCTTCGCGCGTCGCGGGGCGCATCCGCTTGCTCCAAGGCGTCCCCGTCTTGCGCACCGCCAGCAGCGCCTCGCTCGCGGTGATCTGCAGCGGACCCAAGGGGCGATCGATGAAAGCCGGCAAGATCCCCAACTCTCCCCGGTCATCCTCGAGGAGCACCGCCACGTTGCGCAGCATACGTTAGGGTGCGGCATGTCGATCAATGCCTCATTCCGGGAGTTGAGCGCTTCCGAAGAGAAGGAGCTGCGGCGGAATCCCGCGTCCATTCGCGCTTTGATCGGCGTCCCGGGGCCGGAGATCCAGGAGTTCCTCGCCACCATCGAGAGCAGAGGCGGGCTCGCGGAAGC
>DATBAA010000344.1:0-2657 GCA_036271755.1 Myxococcales bacterium
AACAGCGGCCCGGCGAAGCAGGACTTCTCGTCCACCACCGCGAAGAAGCTGCGCGCGGTCACGTCCAGCCGGCGCAGCACGCGGGCCAGGTGCAGCCGCGTCTCCCGCAAAATCCAGGAGTCCTTCTCGGGGCCGCTCAGGAGCTCGCCCACCGCGTGGGCCTTGGCCTTGTCGCCTTCCGTGCGGACGATGACCACGCTGACGTTCTCGTGCTCGAAGCGCAGCCGCAAGAGCGCGTGATCCAGCTCGCGCGCCATGCGCAGCGCCCAGCCGTCGGCGCCCTTGGCCAGCGCTTCGGCGGCCGTCTTGGGCACGCCGCCGCCGGGAGCCTTGATGATGAGCTCTGCCGTCCGCGCCTTCTCGTCGACCGTGAAGCTGACGTGCCGGTACTCGCCCAGCGCAGGCAGCTCGATGCCCGGGCCGCGATCGACGTGGCCCGCGGTGGCCGCCAACGCCTTGGCCCGCTGCGCGATGGTGTCGGCGAACTTGCTGCGCGGCACGACCGCGTCCACCAGGTTCCACTCGACCGCGCGCTTGCCCTTGATGCCTTCGGCCAGGGTGCTGAAGGCGTCGGCGAGGTCCCTACGAACCTTGCGCTTCTCCACCACGCGGGTCAGGCCGCCCGTTCCGGGGAGCACGGCGAGGAGCGGCACTTCGGGCAGCGAGACGGTGCTGCTGCCGTCGTCCACCAGGACGATCTCGTCGCAGGCCAGCGCCAGCTCGTAGCCGCCGCCGGCCGTGGCGCCGTTGCAGGCAGCCAGGAACTTGATGCCGCTGTTCTCAGACGCCTCCTCGAGGGTCAGCCGGGTCTCGTTGGTGTACTTGCAGAAGTTGACCTTGAAGGGGTGCGTGGAGGCGGCGAGCATGTAGATGTTGGCGCCGGCGCAGAAGATCTTCTCGTGGCCGCTGGTGATCACGCAGCACTTCACGCCCGGATGGGTGAAGCGCAGCCGCTGGATGGCGTCGGCCAGCTCGATGTCGACGCTCAGATCGTACGAATTGGACTTCAGCTCCAGCTCCGAGCTGGCCCCGCCGAAGGGCTGCACCTTCATCACCAGCCGCGCCGTGTCGCCGTCCACACTGAGCGTCCAGTGCCGGTACGTGGAAGGGTGAACTTCGAACGACACCTTGGGCGCGTTGGTTGGTTTGTCCATCGACGACGAGAGTAGCAAGCAATATAATGCTTGTCAACCGAGGCAACATGCAATATATTGCTGTCGATGAGATCGGCGAGAGATGAACATGGGGCGCTGCTCGGCTCGGTCGGTAACGCGGTGCGTTCCTGGCGGGAGCAGCGCGGCCTCACCCGGCGCGAGCTGGCGGCCAAGAGCGGCGTCTCCGAACGCTTCCTGGCGGACCTCGAAGCCGGCTCGGGCAACATCTCGGTGGCCCGCCTCGACGACGTGGCCCGCGCGCTCGGCACCTCTGCCGGAGAGCTGCTCTTCTCCGCCCAATCGGGCGCTGTCTCCCGCGAAGACTTGAACGAAGCCCAGCGCTGGCTCCGCGCGCGCTTCGTCAAGCCGGGCGGTCCTCTCATCGCCCTGGTCGGCTTGCGCGGGGCAGGGAAGAGCACCATCGGCCGCGCGCTGGCCACCAGGTTGCGCGTGCCTTTCGTCGAGCTGGATCGCCTCGTCGAGCAGGAGGCCGGCCTGCCTCTGGCCGCGCTCTTCTCCATGCACGGCGAGGCCTACTACCGCCGCCTCGCCCGCGAAGTGTTGATGCGCTTTCTCTCCGAGACCGGCGCCGCGGTCATCGCCACCGGCGGCGGCATCGTCACGGAGAAAGACTCCTTCAAGCTCTTGCAGAAGCGCTGCCTCACCGTCTGGCTGCAGGCCACGGCCGACGATCATTGGAAGCGCGTCCTCGCCCAGGGCGACGTCCGCCCGTCGTCCGCCAGCCCGCACGCGAAAGAAGAGCTGAAGGCGCTGCTCAAGTCCCGCGAGCCGCTCTATGCGCAGGCCCAGCTGGCGGTCGACACCTCGAAGCTGGGCGTCGCCGGCTCGGTCGAAGAGATCGCCCGCCGCGCCGGCTGAAACTGACGCGCGGGTTCAGCTCTAGTATAGAAAACCAATGAGAACCTTTCTCGTACTGGTGCTGCTCACCGCTTGCGCCCAGACGCAGCGAACCAATCCGAAGGACGACGAAGCCACCATCCGCGCGCGCCTCGCGCAGTGGGTGCAGCAGTACAACGCCGGCGACTACGCGGCGGCGGCCACCATCTGGGCGCCGGGCCTCGTCGGCACCCCGGGCGGCGGCTTTCCGGACATCACCTACGACCGCGAGCAGGCCAACGCGAAGCGGGCTTCGGGCGCGCCTTCGGAGCAGTTCGAGCTGCAGATCGACGAGGTGATCGTCGTCGCCGATCTGGCCGTGGTGCGCGACACCTGGCACGCCATCGGCCCCAACACCAAGGCGACCTTCCGCAGCCAGGAGGTTTGGGAGCGCCAGACCGACGGGCAGTGGAAGATCTCCCGCTGGATCGACGCGCCCAAGGATCCTTGACGCGCTCGATCAGGCCCGCGCTGCTGGCCTGCGCGGCGGCTGCGTTCGCGCTGGTGCTGCCGCCGCTGCTGCGGGGCGAAGGGTTCTTTCCCGCCGGCCTGCTCTCGGCGGTGCCGCCCTGGGACAAGACCGTGCAGGGCGCGGCCGACCCGCTC
>DATBAA010000345.1:0-4399 GCA_036271755.1 Myxococcales bacterium
GATTCGCTACGAGCTCTACACCTACGCGGGCACGCAGCACGGGTTCAACAACGACACCACCCCGCGCTACGACAAGGCCGCCGCCGACCTGGCCTGGAAGCGCACCGTGGACTTCTTCAAGAAGAACCTGGGGTAGTGTCGGCGGGTGCCGCTGGAATTTCCTTTGAGTTGGACCGCGCCGCGAGATTTGTTGCCTCGCGAGGGTGAGCTCGTGGTGGTGTTGGCGCCGTTGGATGTTTCGGACGAGCGGCGAGAAGGAATGCTGCGGACGTTCGCGCCGCGCGAGCTCGAGCGGTACACGAGCTTTCGCCACGACGAGCATCGCTTTCGCTGGGGAACGGCGCGGGGGACGCTGCGCGAGGTGCTCGGCAGCGCGCTGGGTATTGCTCCCGCGGAGGTTGCGTTCACTTATGGCGGACATGGAAAGCCGGGCGTCGCGGGCGGGAAGTTTCGCTTCAACCTGAGCCACTCCGACGGGCTCGGGTTGCTCGTCATGGGTCACGTCGAAGTGGGCGCGGACATCGAGCTGCCGCGCGTCCGGCGCAGCGACGACATCGCGCGGCGCTTCTACACTCCCGGTGAAAACGCGCGGCTCTTTGCGATGGAGAAAGAAGCGCGCGACGACGCCTTCTTCCGCCTCTGGACCTGCAAGGAGGCCTTCCTCAAATGCACCGGCGAGGGGCTCTCGCGGTCGACCAGATCCTACGAGATCGAAGTGACGGCGGGCGGTGCGCGCCTGCTCTGGGCAGAAAACGCAGACGCCACCCGCTTTTCAATCCACCCCTTGGAAGTGGCCGAGCCCTACCGCGCCGCCGTCGTCGCCGAAGGACACGGCTTGAAAGTCCGCCAACACCGCTGGCCGTGAAACTCAGCGCGGTTTGAGCTCTCGGGCGATGCTGACGAAGGCGCGTAAAGCCTGGGAGACCTGGGCGCGGCCGGGGAAGTAAAGAAAGAGCCCCGGCACAGATGGCGAGTACGGCTCGAGGACCAGCTTCAGGCTGCCGCGCTTCAGCTCGGCGGCGATCAGCGGCTCGCACATGTAGATGATGCCGTGGCCCGCCTCGGCCAGCGTCTTCAGCATGAGCTCGTCGTTGGTGGTGACCGGCCCCTGCACCGGCACGCGCCAGCTCTTCTTGCCGCGCTCGAGCTCCCACGCGTAGATGTCGCCCGAGGTTGGCGAGCGGAAGCCGATGCAGTCGTGGGCGAGCAGGTCTTGCGGCTTCTCCAGTGCTCCCTTTCGCGCGAGATATGCCGGCGAGGCGGCCATGACGAAGCGCATCTCGCCGTAGAGCCGCACCGTCACCATGTCGCGCTCGATGGCCTCGCTCAGCCGGATGCCCGCATCCAGTCCGTCGCGGACGATGTCGACGAAGCGGTCCTCGACGCGCAGGTCCACCTCGACCCGCGGATAGCGCGTCAGGAAGCGCAGCAACAGCGGCGCCACCACCAGCTTGACCGCCATGTTGGGCACCGAGAGGCGGATGCGGCCCGTCACCTCACCCGGCCTGGCCGTGACGGTCTTGAGCGACTCCAGCGCCTGCGCAACTCCGGGCCCGGCGTTCTCCAGCAGCCGGCGGCCCGCGTCGGTCAAGGCCACGCTGCGCGAGGTGCGGCGCAGCAGCGTGACCCCGAGCCGCTCTTCCAACAGCCGCACCGACTGGCTGAGCGCGGAGGTGGAGACGCCCAGCTCGGCCGCGGCGGCGGCGAAGCTGAGCCGCCGCGCGACCGAGAGATAAGCGTGAAGAGAATTGAGCGGAGTGAAGGCCACCGTGAAGTTTTACCTGGTCAGGCTGGCGAGGTCGATGACGAAGCGATAGCGCACGTCGCTCTTCTCCATGCGCGTATAGGCTTCGTTGATCTTCTGGATGGGGATGATCTCCACGTCCGAGACGATGTTGTGCTTGCCGCAGTAGTCGAGCATCTCCTGCGTCTCTTCGATGCCGCCAATGCCCGAGCCCGCCAGCCGGTGGTTTCCCTGGATGAGCGAGAAGGCATGCACCGGCGCCGGATCGGACGGCACACCGACCACCACCATGGTGCCCAGGTCGCGCAGCAAGCCCAGGTACTGGTTGTAGTCGTGCTGCGCCGAGACGGTGTCGATGATCAGGTCGAACTTTCGCGCCAGGTTTGTGAAGGTGGCCTTGTCCTTGGTGTTGCCGAAGCCCGTCGCGCCCAGACGCTTCGCGTCCTCTTGCTTCGAGGCGGAGGTGCTGAGCAGCGTGACTTCCGCGCCCATCGAGACGGCGAACTTCACCGCCATGTGGCCCAGGCCGCCCAGGCCGACGACGGCTACTTTGTCGCCCTTCTTGCAGTTGAACTGGCGCAGCGGCGAGTAAGTGGTGATGCCGGCGCAGAGCAGCGGGGCTACCGCGGCGAGCTCGAGATTGGCGGGAACCTTGAGGGCAAAGTGCTCCTTGACCACGACCTGCTTGGAGTAGCCGCCGTAGGTGGGCGTCTTCCGGTCCATCTCGGTGCCGTTGTAGGTGAGCGCCATTCCCTTCCAGCACATCTGCTCGTGGCCCGCGCGGCACGACTCGCACTCGCCGCAGGAGTCGACCATGCAGCCCACGCCGGCCAGGTCGCCGACCTTGACCTTGGTGACCTTGGCGCCCACTTGCGAGACGCGTCCGACGATCTCGTGGCCGGGCACCATGGGATAGACGGCGCCGCCCCAGTCGTCGCGAACCTGGTGCAGATCCGAGTGGCAGACGCCGCAGTAGGCGATGTCGATGACTACATCGTTTGCGCCGGGGCTGCGGCGCTCGATGGTGGTGGGCTCTACGGACTTCTTTGCGGCCGGGGCCGCGTACGCGAGGACTTTTGTCATGGCCTTCTCCTTTGGAGGCGCTCTTATGCGCCCCTCGCTTGCCCAGCGAAAGAGAGAGAATGCGGATGACCCGTTTAGGAAATCTTCACGCTGCCTAAGGGCATGTTGCAGGGCGGAAGAAGCCCGCGCTGGTCTGGATGAGGTTGGTCTCGGTGAAGATGTTCCACAGGCCGATATAGGTGTTGGAGCCGTCGGCATAGGTAGCCCCGAAGAGCGCGTAGGCGCGGCCTTCGATGGTGTGCGTGTAGTTGTCGCGATAGTAAGGGTCGCACGAGGCCGGCGTGGCGGCGGTCGCGCGGCTGACCGCGGCAGAGTCCGCGCTCTCTGAGGTTCCGTTGAAGGCGCGCACTTTGTAGAAGTAAGTCGTGCTCGCGGCGCGGCCGCCGTCGGAATAGCTGGGCGAGGTGACGAGCGCGGCGTTCACTTTGCTGAAGGCGCAGGTCGAGCAGGTGGCGCGATAGACGTTGTAGCCCGTGGCGCCGCCGGTGCCCGTCCAGGCCAGTGCGACGCTACTATTCGAAGAGTCCGTGGCGGTCAGGCCCGCGGGCGCGGCGAACGTGCCGCCGGGCGCGGCGCTCCAGCCTGTGTAGTTGGCGGAGAGCCTGGTGAGCATGGCTTTGATGGCGGTGATCTGCGAGCCGCTCTTGGTCGCGTAGCCGGCTTCGTTGTAGCCCCACCAATCCCAGCAGCCGTTCGGGTTCAGCGGCGCTACGCTCGAGGAGATGGTCTGCGGATAGAGAACGATGAGGTTATTGGTGTCTGCCCATTGGTTGTAGCCGGCATGGTTGACGAAGTCGGTGCCCACGTAGTCGTCCGCGTTCTGCAGGCAGCCGTGGAAGGCGATGTGCACGCGGCATTGGCCGCCTGCCGCGCAGGTCGCCGGGACATAGGCGTAGCCGGTGTTCGACAGGGAGAGATTGACGGGCGCCGTGGAGGTGAACGCGCTCTGATCGAAGGCGATGACTTTGCCGCCGAGCACGCCGGTGTTGCGCGGGGCGAGCGTTCCGAAGAGGTGCTTCAAGAGCAGGCCCGCGGCGTCGTAGCCGCAGTTGTTGATGAACTCGTTGCCGGTGCCGGCGCACGAGCCGCCGAAGCTGTCGGTGACTTGCGAGTGACCCGAGTTGAGGTTGTTCTTGTAGAAGATCGAGCCGGCGTCGATGTAATGCGTGTAATAAGAGTTGAGTGAGTTGACGACATTGCGCTTCACTACACCGTCGTTGTAGCCGCTGAAGATCCAGACCTTCTGCTTTGCGAGGTTCGAGGTCGGGTCGATGGCGCCGGAGGTCGCGTACGAGTCGGTCTTGTTCGTCGAGGTCGTCACGTTCGGCGAGCCGATCTGGCAGGTGCCCGTCGCGGTGGTGAGGCTGTCCTGCGCGCACCAGAATGGCCCGGCTGCGAAGACGCC
This sequence comes from Myxococcales bacterium, assembly GCA_036271755.1. Lineage (GTDB taxonomy): Bacteria > Myxococcota > Myxococcia > Myxococcales > 40CM-4-68-19 > 40CM-4-68-19. Next base: position 4,233 of record DATBAA010000345.1, read on the forward strand.
GACGCCACGAATGGTCGACGACCAGGCCACGCCGAGCTGCACCGCCATGTAGCCGCCTGAGGACACGCCGGAGACGGTGGTCTCCTTCGGGTTCACGTTGTACGACCCGAGCGCGACGGTGGTCAGGTCGGAGCCGGCGCTTTCGAGCTCACGCTCGGCGGACGGGG
>DATBAA010000346.1:0-9894 GCA_036271755.1 Myxococcales bacterium
TCGACGGCATCCTCACCGTCGCCGGCATCGGCCTGTTGGGTCTGATGCTGCTCCTCTCGCGCAAGAAACAGGCTTAGGAGACTTCGTTGGAGCTCAAAGGAATTCAGCTGTTCTCGGACGAGCGGGCGGGGCAGGGCGGACACCTGGTCATCCGGCGCCTGCGCATGAAGCTGCTGCTGTCGGACGGCAGCAGCACCCGCGAAGGAGCCTGGGACTTCGTCGAGCGTCCCATGGGCTTGGACGCCGTCGTGCTCTGCCTCTGGCGCAAAGCACCTTCAGGCCTCGAAGTGCTGCTCCGCTCGGGCCTGCGCGTGCCATTGCAATTTGGCCGCGCCGAGCCGCGCCCGTTGCTCTTCACCGAGCTGGTCGCGGGCATCCTCGAGCCGGGCGACAATCTGCCCGAGCGCGCCGCTGCCGAAGCGTTGGAAGAAGCCGGCCTGCAGGTCGCCGCCGCAACGGTCCAGCTCCTCGGGCCGCCCCTGTTTCCCACGCCGGGAATGTGCGCCGAGCTGTTTCACTTTGCCGCTTGCGAAGTCGCTTCGGACGCGGTGGCGATTGACCCGCAAGGCGACGGCTCGCCTTTCGAGCAGGGCGCGCGCCTGGAGTGGGTCTCCTTGGATGAAGCCTTCGCCCGCATCCAGCGCGGCGAGCTGCAAGACTTGAAGACCGAGCTCGCCCTGCGCCGCCTGCGCGACGAGCTACCAGAAGCGAAACAGGTCCGCCGTTTGTGAGATCTGATCGAGGTTGAGTCCGCCGGCGACCAGGACCTTGCCGCTGGGAAGCAAAAGGGCGCTGGCAGCTCCGCGCTGGGCCAGGAGCGCCCCGGCCAGGTGGAACCTGCCCGTCGCCGGGTCGAAGATCTCCGCGCTGGCGGTGCTGGACGGGTCGGTGATGGAGACGACCCTGCCCCCGGCGATGAGCACCGTCCCGTCCGGCAAGAGCGTCGCCGTGTGCTCGAGCCGCGCGATCGCCATTCTTCCAATGGTCTCGGTGAAGCGCCCCTGGACCGGATCGTAGAGCTCCGCGGTCGAGAGGACGTTTCCGCGCGCGTCGAAGCCGCCGGTGAAGAGCACGCGCCCGTCGGTCAGCAGCGTGGCCGTGGCCGAGTCGCGCGCCTCCTCCATGCTGCCGGTGGCGATGAAGGTTCCGCTCAACGGCTGGTACACCTCGGCGCCGGCCGTCGGCACCTCTTGGACGCTGGTGTCGCCTTGCGCGATGAGGACCCGGCCGTCGAGCAGCAAGGTCGCCGTGTGCGCGACGCGGAACTGCAGCAGATCGCCCGTCTGCGTGAAGGCGCCCGTCGCGGGATCGTAGAGCTGGGCCAACGAAGTCTGGCCTCCCGTGCCGGAGCCGCCGGCGAAGAGCACCTTGCCGTTCTGCAGCACCGTCGCCGAGTGGCCGGCGCTGACCCGGAGCATGTCGCCGCTGGGGCTGAACGTTCCGGTGGCCGGGTCGTACAGCTCGGTCGCCGCGGTCTTGGCTCCATTGGTGTCGAAGCCGCCGGCGATGAGCACTTTGCCGTTTGGCAGCGTCGCGGCGGTTCCCACGGCGTGCGCGGTCGTCATGCTTCCGGTCGGGTTCGAGGCTCCCGCGGCCGGATCGAGGACCTCTGCGGTGCTGCCGACGGCGTCGCCGCCGGCCAGGAGCACCGAGCCGTTGGGCAGCAGGGCGGTGTACGGAGCGACGCGGGCATCGTGCGTGACGAGCTCGCTGGTGAAGGTGCCGGTCAGCGCATCGTAGGTCTCCGTCTGCGGCACCTCGCCGGAGAAGTTGGCGCCTCCCGCGATGAACGCCTTCCCGCTCGACACGACCGTGACGGTGTGGCCGAAGCGCGGCCGCAGCAGCGCGCCGGTCTGCCTGAAGGTGCCCAGCGCCGGATCGAACAGCTCGGACTGCGCCGCCAGATCGCTGGAGGTGGGCGACCCGCCAACCACCAGCACCTTCCCGCTGACCAACAGCGCCGCCGCGTGTCCCTGCCGCGCCGTCGTCAGGCTGCCCGCCGCGGAGAACTTCCCGGTAGAAGGGTCGTAGAGCTCGGCGCTCGCAAGCGTGGTGGAGAGGCCGATGCCCGCGGTGAGCAGGACGCGCCCGTCGAGCAACGCCGTCGCGGTGTGGAAGTAGCGGGCGGTGCCCAGGTTTCCAGTCGCGGAGAAGGTCCCCGTCAGTGGATCGTAGAGCTCCGCGGTGTTCAGGACATCGCCGGCAGAAAGCCCCGCGCTGCCTCCGGCGATGAGCACCTTTCCATCTTCGAGCAGGGTGGCGGTGTGCCCGCGCCGCGGCGAAGTCATGGCCCCGGCCGTCGCCGTGAAGGTGCCGTGGACCGGATCGAAGATCTCCGCCGAGGCGACCGCGCCCGAGGCATCGAGCCCGCCGGCGATGAGCACGGTTCCGTCTTGCAAGAGGGCCGCCGTATGGTCTTCTCGCTGGGACGTCATGCCGCCCGCCGTATCCGAGACGGAGAACTGCGCGGGATCGTAGATTTGCGCGGTCGCGAGCGGACCCTTGTCGCCGACGCCACCCGCGAAGAGGATGGTGCCCGCCGGCAAGAGCGTCGCCGTGTGCCCGGAGCGCGGCGCCATTCCGATGGGCAGGCCGGGAGGCGCGCCGCGGGGGTCAAGCACCTCGAGATTGTCGGCGATGCCGGCCCCGGTCGAGCCTCCGGCGATGACGACCGTGCCATCGGGGAGCAGCGTCGCGGTGTGGGCCTGGCGCGGGACCGTCAGGCTCGCGGAGAGCGTCTCGCCCGAGACCACGTGCAATGTCGCCGGAGCGCTGGTGGTGCTGCCGCCGAAGTTGTCGGTGACGCGCGCCGAGAAGGTCGCGCCGTCGTCGCCGGCCACGGCCGGAGCCGTGGAGAAGCTGGGCTGGATGGCGTTGGCGATGGAGGTCGCGCCGTCGAGCCACTGGTCGTGCAGCGTGCCGGTTCCCGACGCGAGCACGGTGAAGAAACCCGGCATTCCCACCACTACGGTTTGCGTCTCCGGACCAACCAGCACGGCGGGCGCGGCATTGACGGTGATGGTGAGCGCCACCCCCGTGCTGCTCCCCGCATTGGCGGCAGTGACCTGGTACACCGCGGTGGCCCTGGCCGCGGACGGCGTTCCCGAGACGATGCCCGTCACCGGGTCCAGCGTCAGGCCGGCCGGCAACGCCGGAGTGACCGTGTATGACGACGCCGCCCCCTGACTCACGGGTGCGTTGGGAGCGATGGGGCCGCCGACGGAATACGTGGCGGGATTGAAGGTGTAGTTCAGCCCGGAGGGCGCATCGACGCCAATCGGGATGGAGCTAGAGCCTCCGCAGGCACTGAGCAGCGCGAGCAAGGTCACGGAAACGGCGTGCTTCAAACACTCCCCCTGTCAGGCGGCGCTTGGACGTGTGTCTACTGTACCCCCAGACTTGCCGGCAAGCGGGCCGCCCACTGGAAATCGCCCTGACATTCACGGGCGGCGAGGCCGTTGAAACCAGCGTGAACCCTCGGTCACTACTGGCTGTAGTGGAGAACGTCCCGGATAACGCGGAGCTTTTGACGCGCGCACGGGCGGGCGATGCGGAGGCATTTCGCGTGATCTTTCATCGACAAGCGCCTGGCGTCCGGCGATTTTTGGGCGACCTGCTGCGGGACGACGCTGCCGCCGACGAGGGCACGCAGGAGACCTTCGTCCGAGCCCACCAGCGGCTCGGTACCCTGGAGCAGCCGGGCGCACTGACCGGCTGGCTGCTCGGCATCGCGCGGATGGTCTTCTTCGAGCAGCTGCGCCAGAAGCGGCGCGACGGCGCCCAGAAGGCTTCGCACGACGAAGACGACGACCGGCCCATCCAGATCGACCGCGCTCCCGATCCGGAGGCCATGTTGTTGACCGGCGAGTCCAACCAGATGCTCGACACCGCCTTGCAGACGCTCTCCGAAGACCGCCGCACCTGCCTCTTGATGAAGCTCGATCACGACCTGCCGTACGGCGACATCGCGACCGCCATGGGCTGGCCGCTGCAGAAGGTGAAGAACGAGATCCACCGCGCCCGCCTGCAGCTGCGCGAGCAGCTCTTGCCCTACCTGGAAGGCCGGACATGACGGGCCATCCAGAGCTGGACGAGCTCGAGCTGCTGGCGGCCGGGCAGGGTACGGACGAGATCCAGAAGCACGCCCTGGAGTGCGCCGAGTGCGCGCGGGAAGTGGCCTGGCTCAAGGCGGAAAAGACGCTCTTTGCCCGCCGGGCCCGGCCGGACGTGTCGGCGCTCTGGAGCGGCATCGAGGCCCGCATCGCGGCGAAGCCGCTCGCGCCGGTGCTCTCCTTGGCGAGGAGGCCGCGCTGGCAGCGGCCGGTCGCGGCGGTGGCGGGCTTCGCGGCCGCGGCGGCGGTGGCGCTCTTTTTCTTCCACCCCAAGACCATCGCGCCGCGGCCCCAGCCGTCGATCGCCCAGCTGCAGCCCACGCCTGCGCCAGCCGTGCAGGGACAGCCGAAGCCGCGCTCGCATCTCGACCCCAAGACCCTGGCCGCGCTCGACACGGCCGAGGCCGACTACCGCCACGCCGCCGGCATCCTCGAAGCCGAATACGAGACCCTGCGGCCCAAGCTCGACCCCGCGCTGGCGAAGCGCTGGGACGAAACCCTGACCCGCGCCCGCACCCAGCTGGGTGAATCGCGCGCGGTCGCCGCCGACGACGCCCGCGCCCGCATGCGCGTGCTCGACGGCTACGCCGAATACCTGCGCTCATTGCGCGACGTCATCCAAGATTCAGAGGAGGCAACACCATGATTCCCGCAGCCCTGCTCGCATTGGCGCTGGCCGCGCCCGTCCAGCACGCCAAACACGATCACCACACCGACAGCGACGACGATGATGTCGAGGTGGAGGTGCAGATCCCCGACATCGACATCCCCGAGATCAACATCCCGGCGATCGACATTCCGCGGAGCACGCTGCCGGCCTTCCGCCTCCCGTCCATCCACATCCCGTCGGGCTCGTTCCTGGTGTCCACCAACAAGCGCCACCAGAAGAAGGACGAAGACGAGGACAACGACGACGACGACTGCGACGAGGACTGCGGCCCCGAGGCGCCCATGGCCATTCCGCCCGTGCCTCCGGTCCCGCCCGTCCCGCCGTTGCCGCCGAACACCACCTACGAGCGCGAGGACCGCAACGGCGTGCACGTCTACCGCCCGACGCAGACGCGGCCCACGACGCGCATCCACATCGAGCGCCACGACGACAACGACGACTCGGACGACGACAGCGCCAGCTCGCGAGCCCAGGGCAAGGGCGCGGCCACGCTCGCGGTCAAGGGTCCGGTCACCTTCCGGGTCTCGGCCCAGGGCGGCAACGTGGAGGTGGTCACCACCGACCGGCCTCAAGTGAGCGTCCGCCTCGACGGGCATTCAGATACGGACGTCTCGCTCTATTCGTACGGCGACCGCGTCGAGCCGCGCTTCAAGGGCCGCCACAGCCTGCGCAGCGGCAAGCTCCACGTCGAGCTTCCCAAGGGCAGCCGGCTGGAGGTCGAGAGCATGTCCGGCGACGTCACCGCGCAGCGGCTGGGCGACGCCAAGATCCGCACGCTCTCCGGCGACATCAAGGTCACCCAGGTGGGCAAGCTCGACGTGCAGAGCATCTCCGGCGACGTGCAGGTCGATGACGCCGCGGGGCCGGTGCGGCTGCACACCGTCTCGGGCAAGGCCACCCTCTCGATGCGCAGCCAGGCGCCGCAGGTGGAGTTCCAGTCGGCCTCTGGCTCGTTCGACTTCAAAGGCGCCTGCGGCAAGGACTGCCACATGTCGGCGGCCACCGTCTCGGGAGACCTGAAGATGGCGCTGGCCTCGCAGAGCTCGTTCGAGCTCAGCTACTCGTCCCACAGCGGCGAGCTGCGCGACGGCCTGGACCTTTCGGTGAAGAAGTCTCCCCACGCGCGCCACGGCACCTCGCGCGGGTCTCTGGAGGGCACCTACGGCAAGGGCGAGGGCGTCATCGAGGCCGACGCGTTCTCGGGAAACCTCACTCTGTCGAAGCAGTAGGTTGGCACGGCAGACGCACGCCCGTCCGCCTGCCCCATTGCGTTCGCTCCCACGGCGCCCAAGTTTGTTTCGTAGACGAACTTACAAACGCCGTGGGGGCACCAAAACATGAAGAAGCTTCTCCTGGTACCAGTTGCAGCGCTCCTCCTCTCTTTCTCCGCCAACGCCCAGTCGATCAAGACGCTGACGATCACGGAGCAGCAACGGACCAGCGACCAGCAGTTGTCGGATGCCCTGGTGGAAGTGCGCGGGCGCCGCAACCCGGGCGCGGTCATCGCCACTGACGCGCTCTACGGCGGAATCGCCGGTCTGGCGGTCGGCGCGGGCATCGCGCTCATCGCCAACGACGGCAACTGGGGCCGCGACCTGGCCATCGGCGCCGGTGTCGGGCTCATCGCCGGCGGCATCTACGGCGCCGTCGACGTCTCCAGCTACCGCGACGGCTACCGTTCCAGCGCGGCCGGCTTCGGCAGCGCCTACAAGATGGGCGGCCATTTCTGAGAAGGATTGACGGGCAGGCGCACCTCCTGTAGAGCCGTTGACAGTCTCGCGGCCTCGCGTCCGGCAGTCGAACCAGGGGAAAGAATTTCGTGCGCATCAGCCACGCGTCCCGAACAGACGTCGGCATGAAGCGGGACAACAACGAGGACAACCTCCTCGTGTTTCCCGAACAGTCCCTCTTCGCCGTCTTTGACGGCATGGGCGGGCATGCCGCGGGCGAAGTCGCCAGCGGCATCGCCGTTCGTGAGATGAAAGAGTTCTTCGAGCTGACGGGGAAGGACCCCGAGGCCACCTGGCCGTTCAAGGACGACCGGGGCAAGAGCTACGACGAGAACCGCCTCGTCACCTCCATCAAGCTCTGCAACGCCCGCATCATCGAGACCAGCGAGAACGACCCCTCGAAGAAGAACATGGGGACTACCTGCGTCTCGCTCTACTTCGTCGACAAGGCGGGCAGCACCAAGGCCTACGTCGCCCACACCGGCGACAGCCGCGTCTACCTCTTCCGCGAAGGCAAGTTGAAGCGCATCACCATCGACCACTCGCTGGTCGAAGAGTACCTGCGCATGGGGAAGATCACCGAAGAGGAAGCCAAGAACTTCCCCCAGAAGAACATCATCTTGCGGGCGCTCGGGCAGCAGCGGCAGGTCGAGGTGGAGATCAACGCCTACGAGCCCAAGGCCTCCGACATCTTCCTGCTCTGCTCCGACGGACTGTCCGGCATGGTCGAGGACAAGTTCATCGAGTCCATTTTGCAGAAGCAGTCGGGCAACCTGGAAGTGTGCAGCAAGAAGCTGCTCGACACGGCCAACGCCAACGGCGGCGTGGACAACTCCACCGTGATCCTGGCGCGCTACGACGGGGCTTGAGCAAGCGCTCGCCTAGGCCGTAGGCCTGCAAGTGATTGCAATTGCAGGTATCGGATCCCAACTTGTCGGTGAGAGGGACCCTCACCGATGTGGATCGTCAAACTCGCGCTGCGCAGGCCGTACACCGTTGCCACGCTGTGCCTCGTCGTCGCCTTGATGGGCGGGCTTTCCCTCTTCAAGCTCAAGACCGACGTGCTTCCGGCCATCGACATTCCGGTGGTCATCGTCGTCTGGAGCTACCCGGGCCTCACCCCTGACGAGATGGAGAAGCGGGTCATCACGCTCACCGAGCGCGCCTTCTCCACCACCGTCGCCGACATCCAGAAGCTCGAGTCGCAGAGCATCAACGGCATCGGCATCGTCAAGGTGTACTTCCAGCAGGGCACCAACATCGGCGGCGCCATCGCGCAGATCTCCGCGGTCTGCAACGCGGTGCTGCGCTCGATGCCGCCGGGCATCACCCCGCCGTTCATCCTGCAGTTCAATGCGAGTAACGTTCCCGTCGCCCAACTCACTTTGTCGGGCGAGCAGGGCGCCTCGGAGCAGCAGCTCTTCGACTACGGCTTGAACTTCCTGCGCCTGCGGCTCTTCACCGTCCCGGGCCTCGCCACGCCCGCTCCGTACGGCGGCCGGCAGCGCGAAGTCGTCGTCGACATCGACCCGCGCAAGCTCGCCGCGCAGGGCCTGTCGCCGCAGGACGTGGTCGACGCCGTCAACCGCAACAACGTCATCCTGCCCGCCGGCACCGCGCGCATCGGCACCCGCGAGTGGGACGTGCAGATGAACGCAAGCCCGGTGCAGATCGCGGAGTTCAACGAGCTGCCCATTCGCAACATCGGCAACCGCGTGGTGCTGATGCGCGACGTGGCCAACGTCCACGACGGCTATGCCGTCCAGACCAACGTGGTTCGCGTCGACGGCCGCAGGGCCACGTTCTTGAACATCTTGAAGAAGGCCGACGCTTCGACGCTGACGGTGGTGGACACCGTGCGCGACATGCTGCCGACCCTGCAGAAGTCCGCGCCTTCCGGCGTAGAGCTCAAGCTGGAGTTCGACCAGAGCGAGTTCGTTCGCGCCGCCGTCCACGAGGTGCTGCGCGAGGGTTTGCTCGCAGCGCTCCTGGTCTCGCTGATGATCCTCTTCTTCCTCGGCAGCTGGCGCTCGACCATCATCGTCTTGAGCTCCATTCCCATCGCCATCCTGGTCAGCGTCGTCGGCCTCTTCTTGTGCGGGCAGACGCTGAACTTGATGACGCTGGGCGGCCTCGCGCTCGCCATCGGCATGCTGGTGGACGACGCGACGGTCGAGGTGGAGAACATCCATCGCAATCGGGCGCTGGGCGGCAAGGGACTCACGCGCGCCATCCTGGACGGCGCCCATCAGATCGCCATTCCGGCCTTGGCGGCGACGCTGACCATCTGCATCGTCTTCTTCCCGGTGGTGCTGCTCACCGGCGCTTCCAAGTTCCTCTTCGTGCCGCTCGCGCTGGCCGTCGTCTTCGCCATGCTCGCGTCCTATCTGCTCTCGCGAACGCTGGTGCCGACGCTGGCCCGCATGCTGCTCGAGAAGGACAACCTGCACGAGAAGGGCAACTCTCGCGCGCATCGATTCAATGAATGGCGCGACAAACACTTCGATCAATTGCGCGATAAGTATGCCGCCGCGCTGCAGACCGCGCTGGAGCACGGCAAGCTCGTCTTCGCCGCAATGGGGCTGCTGGTGGCGTGCGCGATCGCGCTGGCCTTCGGCGTCGGTCTCGATTTCTTTCCCACCGTCGATACCGGAATGATGCGCCTTCATTACCGCGCGCCCATCGGCACCCGCATCGAGTCGGCGGAGCTGTATGTCGACCAGGTGGACAAGAAGATCCGCGAGATCGTGCCGGCGGAGGAGATCGAGTCGATCACCGACAACCTCGGCGTGCCCATCAACTACAACCTGGGCTTCGTCCAGACCGACAACGCCGCGGGCAACGACGCCGAGATCCGCGTGCAGTTGAAGAAGAAGCACCGGCCCACCGCGGAGTATCAGGACAAGCTGCGCGCGGCGCTGCCCAAGGACTTTCCCGGGTCGACCTTCTACTTCCTCTCGGCCGACATCGTCTCGCAGGTGCTCAACTTCGGCCTCGCCTCCGCCATCGACGTCGAGGTGCTGGCGCGCAACAAGCCGGAGGAGCAGCGGCAGGCGGTGCAGAAGGTGTTCGCGGCGGTGCAGGGCGTGCCGGGCGCGGTCGACGTCCACGTCACGCAGGCGCTCGACCACCCGGCCCTGAAGGTGAACGTCGACAGGCAAGCGGCGGTGGCGCTGGGAATCACCGAACGCGACGTCGCCAACAGCTTGTTGACCTCGCTCTCTTCCAGCCAGCTGACCTCGCCCAGCTTCTGGGTCGACCCGAAGTCGGGCGTGAACTACAACGTCATCGTCCAGACGCCGCTGCCGCAAGTGGCCACGGTCGACGATCTCTATTCGACGCCGGTCACTCCGCAGGGCGGCACGCCGCAAGGTAGCGCGGC
>DATBAA010000347.1:0-9305 GCA_036271755.1 Myxococcales bacterium
CAGGTCTTCGCTCTCGGCGATGCAGAGCGCGGCGCCGAAGTCGCGCAGCGCAGCCCAAGTCTCTTCGTTGAACCAGCTCTCGTGGCGGAATTCGAATGCGGCTTTCAAATCTCTCGGCAGGCCGGCGAGGAACTCGCGCAGCAAGCCCGCGTCGGCTTTCAGATTGGGCGGCAATTGATAGAGCAATGGCCCGAGCCGCGGGCCCAACGTGCGCGCCACGTCAGTGAACTGCGAGACCAGGTCGGCGCAGTCGCGCAGCCGCTTCTGGTGCGTGATGCGCTGCCAGACCTTCAAGACGAATTGGAAGCCGGGCGGAACTTGCGCGGCCCAGTTCTGCAGAATCTTCTCGGTGGGCTTTCGATAGAACGAATAGTTGATCTCGACCGCGCCCAAGCGCTCCGCGTAGTAGCCGAGCATCTTCTTCGCCGAGAGATCTTCTGGGTAGAAGCTGCCGCGCCACGCTTCGTAGTTGTACCCGGATGTGCCGACGTACCTCATGAGAGCACCAGCTTTCGATAAGCGCGCAGGTGGCGCAGCGCAGGCGCGGGCTGGCCCAGCCGTTCGTACAAATGCGCCAGGTTGTAGTGCGCGTCGGCGCAGGCGGCGTCGGCGGCGAGCGCGGTGCGGTAGGCCAGCACGGCCTCCTCGCGCATCCGCAGATCCTCCAGCGCGACGCCCAGATTGAAGAGCGCGATGACGTCGTCCGGCCGCAGCTCGATGGCCTTGCGATAGTGCTGCGCGGCTTCGCGGGCGTTTCCGGCTTCGTGAAAGAGCCGGCCCAGATTGACCCAGGCGTCGGCCAGCGATGGATCGAGCTGCAGCGCCTTCCGGTAGGCCGCTTGAGCTTCTAGAGGCGACGACTCTTCCAGATCGCAGCCGCGCTCGTAGAAGTCGCCCGCGTCGCGCGCGTGCAGCTGCGCGGGCGCCGCCGCACGCGAGATCTCGCGTGCGCTGAAGTCGAACAACACCTGTCCCGATTCGGGGCTCCACTGCGCCGCCCCGTCGCCGACCACGATGTTGTCGCCCTCGGCGTGGATGTGCACCGCCCGCAACGGCCGGCCCTCGGGCAGCTGCGTCTTCAGCTTGCGCAGCGCGGTCCGGACGCGCCGGGGCGGAATGCGCGCCGACACCAGGCCCTTGGCGGTGCGCAGCAGGACCAGGTCTTGGAAGGAGAAGCGCAGCTCGTTGCGTGGCCCGCGCGACGGCGTGAGAAAGCCCGCCTTCACGTAGGCGCGCACCTGTGCGATCGACAGGCCCAGCATCTTCGCGACCTCGCGCGCCCCGTAGCCGCCCACGCGCGCGACCATGGCACAGCCTACTTCTTGCTTGAAGCCTTTTTGGCGGCGGCTTCACGCGGAGCGCGCTTGGCCGGCTTGCGCTCCTCGGCAGCCGGCGCTTCCGATGGCGAAGCGGCCGCGGCCGGCGCCAGACCTTTGGCTGCCAGGGACGCCTTCAAGGCCTCCATCAGGTCGATGATCTGCGTCGGCTGCTGCTGCGGCTCGTCCACCTGGATGGTCTGGCCTTCGACCTTCCGCTGGATCTGCGCCTGCACGCGCTCGCGCACCTCGTCCTTGTACTTCTCGGGCTTGAACTCTTCGGTGGAGATCTGCTGGATGATCTGCTCGGCCAGCTTCAGCTCGCCCTCTTTGACGTCGCCCTCCTCGAGCGGAACCTCGCTGAAGGGGCGCACTTCGTCGGCGTACAAGAGCTGCTGCATGACGAGGCCCGAGCCTTCGGGCAGCGGCCGGATCTGCACCAGGTACTGCTTGCCGCGCGCCGAATAGCGGGCCAGCGCGGTGCGGCCGGTCTGGCGCATGGCCGCCGCGAGCAACCTGTACGCGCGGTCGGCGCCCTTCTCGGGCCCGAGATAGTAGGGCTTGTCGAAGTAGACCGGGTCGATCTTGTCGGAAGGCACGAACTCGGAGATCTCGATCTGCGACGACGCCTTCTCTTCCAGCGACTTCAGCTCTTCGGGCGTGAAGGTGACGTAGCGGTCCTTGGCGAACTCGTAGCCTTTCACCATCTGGTCGCGCTCCACCACCATGTTGTCGTCGCGCGGGCAGATGTACTGCTGCTTGAGCCGGCTGCTGCAGGCGGCGTGGAGCAGGTTGAAGCTGATGGCGGAAGACGACTGGGCCGCCGAGTAGAGCTTCACTGGAATGGATACCAGGCCGAACGAGATGGTTCCGCCGCCGATGGGTCGCATGCAGCAATGATAACTTACGCAACCGCATGTCCAAATTCCTGGACGAATACCGGCGCAAGCGCTCGCCAGCCCGCACTCCGGAGCCTTTCGGGGACGGCGCCGTGCGCCCTCTGGCAGCGGCCATGTTCGTCGTGCAAAAGCACAGCGCGACCAGACTGCACTACGACCTGCGCTTGGAGTGGGACGGCGTGCTCAAGTCCTGGGCGGTGCCGCGCGGACCCTCGCCGGACCCGGCCGACAAGCGCTTCGCCGCCCAGACCGAGGACCACCCGCTCGAGTACGCGGAGTTCGAAGGCGTCATCCCCAAAGGTGAATATGGCGCGGGCCCGATGATCGTCTGGGACCGCGGCCGCCTAGTCTGGCACGAGGACCCGCACGAAGGCATCGGCAAGGGAAAGCTGCTCTTCGAGCTGAAGGGCCACAAGGTCAAAGGCCTCTGGACGCTGGTGCGCATCGCAAAAGGGACCGGCAAAGATTGGCTCTTGATCAAGGAGACGAAGGACGCGCACGTCCGGCGCGGGGTTGCCAATCCATATGATGAGCGCTCGATCTATTCGGGGCTATTGGTTGAAGAGATCGCCCAGCGCGAGCAGCGGATGGTGTCGATCTACGAAGAGCTGCTCAAGCTGGGCGCGCCGCGGGCGAAGGTCTCTGCGTTGGAAGTGCAGCCGATGCTGGCCGAGACGCGGAGCGAGCCGTTCGACGACCCGGCGTTCCTCTTCGAGCTGAAGCTGGACGGCTTTCGCGCCATCGTCGAACGCGACGGCCAGCAATCTCGCATTTGCTATCGCAGCGGCACCGATTCGACGGCCGCATATCCAGATCTCGCCAAGGCGCTGCTCACGCTCCCGGCAAAACGCTTCGTCGCCGACGGAGAGATCGCCACGCTAGACGAGACGGGCCGGCCGCAGTTCCAGCGCTTGCAGAAGCGCGCACTGCTCACCAATCCGCTGGAGCTTACGCAGGCCGCGCTCGATCTGCCCGCGTCTCTTTTTCTCTTCGACTTGCTCGGCTTCGAGGACTTCGATCTGCGCGGGCTGCCGTTGACGGAGCGGAAGCGGCTGCTGAAGCTGATCGTGCCGCCGCAAGGAATCATCAGCGCGGTCGATCACGTGGTGGGGCAGGGCCGCGCGCTCTTCGCCAGCATCCGCGAGCTGGGCCTGGAAGGCATCGTCGCCAAGCGCGCCACGTCTCCTTATCGCGGCGGGAGAATGCGCGACTGGCTGAAGGTCCGCGCCGATCATACGGGCGACTTCGTGGTGGTTGGCTTCACTCCCGCCGAAGGCACCCGCACCGGCTTCGGCGCGCTCCACCTGGCGCAGGTGCGCGACGGCGAGCTGGTCTACCTGGGCCGCGTCGGCGGCGGCTTCACCGAGAAGCAACTCAAGGAAACCTATGCGCGTCTCTTGCAGTCGCGTGTCGACAAGCCGCCGTTCGAAGGTGCGTTGCCACCCGGAAAAGGCAACACCTGGGTCAAGCCCGAGCTGGTGGTCGAGGTGCGCTTCAAGGAAGTGACCGACGAGAGCCTGCTGCGCCAACCAACCTTCTTGCGCTTTCGCGACGACAAGAAGCCCGCCGAATGCATCGCCACCTCGGAGGCACCCGTGAAAACACCCGCTGCGGCTCGTGCTTCTGCTTCAGCGCCCGCTCCGAAGAAGACCCAGAAGGCCGACCTGGCTTTCAGCAACCTGGACAAAGTCTTCTGGCCCGACGAAGGCTACACCAAGGGCGATTTGATCTCTTATTACGACGCCGTCTCGCAATGGATGCTGCCGTATCTGCGCGACCGCCCCATCGTGCTCACGCGCTATCCCAACGGCATCACCGGCAAGAGCTTCTTCCAAAAGGACGCGCCCGAATACGTTCCCGATTGGATCCGCCGCGCCTATCTCCCCGGCGGCGGCGGCTTCTCGCGCGACCCGAAGCAAGAGGGCAACGAGACCAACTTCTTTCTCTGCGACAACCTCGAGACGCTGCTCTACCTGGCCAACCTGGGCACCATTCCCATCCACACCTGGTCGGCCCGCTTCGCCGATCCGCAGCATCCAGACTGGTGCATCCTCGATCTCGACCCCAAGACCGCGCCCTTCGCCGACGTGGTGACGCTGGCCCAGGCCACGCGCGAGCTGTGCGAGCAAATCGGCCTGCCCGCGTATTGCAAGACCAGCGGGCAGAAGGGGCTGCACGTGCTCTTCCCGATGAATTGCCAACTCACTCACGAGCAATCCACCTCGCTGGCCGAATTGATTGCCCGGGCCGTCGAGGCGCGGCATCCAACCATCAGCAGCACCGAGCGCAGCATTCCGGCGCGCAAGGGCCGCGTCTATCTCGACTTCATGCAGAATGGATACGGCAAGACCATCGCCGGGCCGTTCAGCGCGCGGCCGGTGCCGGGGGCCACGGTCTCCATGCCTTTGAAGTGGAGCGAGGTGAACGGCAAGCTCGACCCGAAGGCGTTCACGCTGAAGACGGCGCCGGCGCGGATGAAGAAGCTGCGCAAGGATCCCTTCGCGCCCGTGCTGAGCGAGAAGACGGACGTGCCTGCGGTCCTGGCGAAGCTGTCGGGGTTGCTCAAGTGATCCTCGAGCGGCCTGACCACGCCTGGGCCCTGTACGTCTTCGCGCACGGCGCGGGCGCGGGCATGACTCATTCCTTCATGACCGCCATGGCTACGGAGCTCTCCAAGCTGGGCATCGCCACGCTGCGCTACGACTTTCCCTATATGGCCGAAGGGAAGCGCCGCATCGACCCCAAGCCCGTCTTGGAGCAGAGCGTTCGCGACGCAGTGGCAAAGGCTCCTCGAGACTTGCCGTTGTTCGCCGGCGGCAAGTCGATGGGCGGCCGGATGACCTCGCAAGCCCAAGCCGCGCAGCCTCTGCCGGGCGTTCGCGGCCTCGCCTTCATCGGCTTTCCGCTGCACCCGGCGAAGGAGCCGGCGACGAAGCGCGCAGATCACCTGAGCGGCGTGACGCTTCCCGTGCTCTTCCTGCAGGGCACCCGCGACGACCTGGCCGATCTGACGCTGCTGCAGCCCATCGTCGAGCGGATACCCCTCGCGAAGCTGCACATTATCGAAGGCGCCGACCACTCGTTCCACGTCTTGAAGCGCAGCGGCCGGACCGACGCCGAAGTCCTGACCGAGCTGGCGGGGACGATGGCGTCCTGGTTCCGGTCGCTGCTGTAGGCTTTGCACCCCTGCGCGCCTTCCAGGGGCAGATGGTTGCTGTGCGAAGCATCGCGATGAAATAGCCGCGGATTGGATTCGTGAAATCGGCATGCGAATCCCGCCTCTGGCGGCCGGCATCTTGTCGGGCAGATTGGCGGTGGACGTCATGACTGCTTCAAAGATTCTGGCAGCGGCCCTCTTTTTCGGCACCACGGCCGCGAGCGCGGCGGATCAAGCGCAAGTCCAATACGACCTCGACGCAGGTGGAAAGCACATCCACGGCGTCGCGCGCGAGCTGGACTGGAACATGCTGTCGCTCGCCGACGGCAGCTTCGCGGTCGACCTGCTGGTCCCCATTTCGGCGCTCCACTCGGACGACGCCACCTTCGACGCCGCGCTGATCAAGGCCGTCGAGGCGCAGGGCAAGTCGTTCCTGGAAGTGCAGGGCACCGTCCGGCAGAACCGCTTCGAGGGCACCATCCGCATCGCGGAGTTGGAGAAGCAGATCGAGATGCCGGTGAAGTCGTCGCGGACGGAAGGAATGCTCATCACCACGGCGGCATCGCAGGTCGATCCGGCGAAGTGCGGCATCACCCTTCCGGGCGTGACCAGCGCGACGCTGAGCGTCACCTTCCGGCTGCCCGCCAGCGGCAACGCGGTCTACGCCGGCGGCTCGACGCACTTCCTGAACTGATTTACTTCGGCGGCGGCGGCGCAGGTGGCCGCGCGGCGGCTGTCATCCGCTCGAAGATCTCGCGCGCCGCCGCGATCACCGCCTTGGGCATCCTGATCCGGTATTCGGTCGCGCTGTCACTCTCAGAGGACGCATAGAGCATCGGCGGCAGCGCAGGGTCGACGGCGCGCATCGGCTGGCCCGGCGAATCGGGCAGGAGATCGCCGGCGGACTTCAGCATCGCGGCCAGGTTGAAGTCAGCCCAGGAGAGGCTGCTCTCGGGAAACGCCGCGGTCGCGGCCAGCGGCGGACCGGAAGGTTTTCCACTCAAGATCTCCCGCGCGATCCGCTCCACTTCGTCCACGCTGCCGTTCTGCATCAGCACGACATAGCTGCCCACCCGCACCGAATCGAACGTCATCGGGTACAAGCGAGCCATCACCTTTGACAGGGCCGCGCCGGCGCTTGCGGTCCTCTTACAGTCGGTCGTCAGGTGATCGATTGGCCAGCCTTCGACCATCCGCACCGCGCGCTGCAGCTGGCTGGTGCAGGACATCGTCTTGTTCGCTTGCGGTCCGGGGTCGCGCAACAGCAGGGTGTTTTGCATGACCAGCTCCCGATAGGCCTCGGCGTTGGCCGAGGTCGCGACGATGACCGTCTGGAAGACGCGCTCGGCCGACACGCTGAAGCCCGCGGCCTGCTGCATGTCCGTCGCGATCTTCAACTGCGCGTCCAGGTTGGCCTTCAGCGCGGCAACCTTCTCGGGATTCGTCTTCAAGAGAAAGTCGAACAACGCCGCCGTGAAGCCGGTGGTCTGTTGCACCGAGCGCGCCGTCGAGAGCATGCGTATCTGCATGGGCGGCAAGTACCGCGCGAGGTCGGGCGAGACGCCTGCGCTCGCCGGCACAGGCGCGGGGCTCTTCTCGCGCGCCACCAGGGTGGTGAGGAACGCGTCAGGTTCGTAGCGAAGGGTGATCTCCAGGTCCTGCTGCTTGCCGAGCCACTCCTGGACCGAGTTGGCGAGCTTCGGGAAATCGAGCTCCAAGGTCGTCGGTCCGGATTTCTGCCGCGTACTCTCGAAGCCCTGCTTGAAGGTCGCCCAATAACTCTGCAGAAGCGGCGCGATCTGGATCTGCAGCGCCACGTCGGACTCCAGCGGCACCTTCTGTAGCGCCACCAACGCTGCCGCCCGCGGCTGCTCGCGCGCGACGATGCCCGGGTCGAGCGAGGCGGCGGTGCTCTCGGCAAACTTCGTCAGCTGCAGCTTGGTAAACGCCATCGACGCGAACTTCGCCAGCATCGTCTTTTCGTCCCCGGGCAGAAGGCCGAAGATGGGCGGGCGGTGGCGCTGGATGTGGCCTGCCAGGCGAAGGCCGCGGCGTTGCCGGTGTGCACTTCCAACGGCTTGCCGTCCAAACCGTCGTCGGGGATCTTGTAGCCAATCTTCTTCAGGAAGCTGAACGGATCTTTCATCCGCACGACGGCGAGCAGCGATGGATCGGTGATCGTCAGCGGCTCCGGAATGACTCGTGGTTCGAGCGGCTTTGGCGCGGCCGGCGGTGGCGGTTCGGGCCGGGACTCGGCCGAAGGTTTCTGCAGACCTGCACAGCCGATGAGCACCAGCAAGACAAACGAAACACGACGCATGATGAGCTCCCCCCCGCGGCGCAACGTACCCGCAGCGCGCGGCAGGCGCACGCGATTTTCGCTCAGGCGAGCGCGGACGAATCGATGCGCGAGAGCAGGTCCGCCGGGTCTCGATAGATCTCGACTGCCCCGGCCGCGCGCAGGTCCGCCTCGGCGAAACCGCCGCAGAGCATGCCCAGCGTCTTCAGTCCCGAGCGCGTGGCCGCGATGACGTCCCACGGCGTGTCGCCCACGACGAAGCTTCGCCGGGCATCGACTTTGCCCAGCCGATGCAACGCCGCCTGGAAGATGTCCGGGTTTGGCTTGCTGCGGCTGGCATCGTCCGCGCTGGTCTCCGTCTCGAGCAAGTCATCGACGCCGGCGACCTCTTTGTAGACCCGCAGATCCTCGCCCTTGGCCGACGACGCCAGCGCGATGCGAATGCCGCGCCGCGAGATCTCCTGGAAGAGCTCTCGCACTTCGGGAAACGCGCGAATGCGCTTCAGATAGTCTCGCCTGTAGAGCTCGCTGCGGTAGCTCTCGATGGCCTCGCCGCGCAGCGCCAGCTCTTCCTGGGAAAAGAAGACCGGCAGCAGCTGATCGCCCCCTTTGCCGATCTGCGAGCGCACCTCTTCGAAACCAATCCGCTTGCCAAAGTGGGCAAAGGCCTCTTGCCACGCCTTCGCGTGCAGATCGACGGAGTCGATGAGCGTTCCGTCCACGTCGAACAGCACCGCGTCCGCTGCCATCTCAATAAGCTAATTCGCCTTGGGCCCGGACGGCAGTCATGGCCGCCAGATTCACCACGTCCTGCACCGACGCGCCTTGCTGCAGCACGTTCACCGGCGCGGCCATGCCCATCAGCACGGGGCCGATCACTTCGGCGCCGCCCAGCCGCCAGAGCAGCTTGTAGCCGATGTTGCCGCTGTTCAAGTCGGGGAAGACCAGCACGTTGGCGTCGCCGGTGAGCTTGGAAAAGGGAAACTCAGTCTCGCGCACCGAGCGCACGACCGCCGGGTCCACCTGCATCTCGCCTTCGATCTCCAGATCCGGCCGCAGCTTGCGGACGATCTCCACCGCGTGCCGCACCTTGGAAGGAGAGCCGGCGCGGTCGGTGCCGAAGTTGGAATACGAGAGCATGGCGATGCGCGGCGTCAGCTCGAAGGCGCGCGCCAGCTCTGCCGTGGAGATGGCGATGTCCGCCAGCTCTTCCGCGTTCGGGTCCGCGTTCACCGTGCAATCGGCAAAGAGCTTCAGCGACTCTTTGAAGGCGACGATATACGTGCCCGAAGCGCGCCGCCCCTCTTGCGTGCGCAGGATCTCCAACGAGGGTCGAATGGCCTCCGGATAGGTTCTGGTCATTCCCGTCACCAGGCCGTCCACCAGCTTCTCGCGCAGCATCATGGCCGCGAAGGTGTTGCGCTGGCGGATGCGGTAGAGCGCCTCTGCCCAGGAGACGCCCGCCCGCTGCCGCAGCTCGTAAAAAGCCTGGGCATAGGTGTTCAGCTTCTCGCTCTTGAGGACGTCGATGATCTCCAGATCGGGGATCGCCGTGAGGTGCGCCTCCCGCGCCTGCTCGAGGATGTCTTCCTTGTTGCCGAGCAGCACCGGCCTGCAGATGCGCTGCTCCATCA
>DATBAA010000348.1:0-8324 GCA_036271755.1 Myxococcales bacterium
CATGCGGCGCGCGCCGGGCTTCATGCGGCGGTTTGCCTTCGAAGAGTGGCCGCAGTTCGCGAAGCGCGGCTGGGACGAGCTTCGCTCTCAGGCGCGCGCCCAGGAGCGGCCGCCGCCGGCTGCGATCGAAGCTTCGGATCAAGACGCGGGAGCAGTCGCGGCCACGCGCGAGAATGCTTCGAAGGCGGGCGTCGCGCTGCAGATCTCGCAGCGGCGGTTGCTCGATCTGCCGGCTGGCTCGGGGCTCGTCGCCTGCAATCCGCCCTATGGCGTGCGCATCGCCGCGGGCAGCGTCTGGCGCGACTTGGGCGAGGCCGTGCACAGGCGCGCGTCGTGGCGGGTGGCGGCGGTGATCGCGGACGAGAAGGCTGCCTTCGAGTCGCGGCTGCGGTTCGCGCAGATGGCGAAGACCGAGACTGGCGGCCTGCGCATCGCGCTCTCGCTGGCTCAGCCCTAGCCGCCGATGCGGATCATCGAGCGGCCGCCCAGGGCCTGCGCGGCGATCAGCTCGTCGGCCGGCGCATGTCCGGGCTTCTTGCGCGACAGCCCGGCTTCGATGAGGCCCGTCAGGTCGTCGTCCGAGGCGCCGGCGCGCAGAGGACCGCGCAGATCGACCTCGCCTTCGTCCAGCAGGCACCAGCGGAAGTGGCCGTCGGCCGTGAGGCGGGTCCGGTTGCAGGTGGCGCAGAAGGGCTCGCTCATCGAGGAGATGATGCCCAGCCGCCCAGGCCAGGTCTTGCCATTCTCGCTCACCTCATAGACCCGCGCGGTCTCGTCGAGGCCCAGCGGATGCAGCTCGAGCTGTTGGGCGAGGCGGTCGCGGATGGCTGCCGCCGGGACCATGCGCAGATCGCGCCCCCAGTGGTTGCCTTCGAACGGCATATATTCAATATAGCGAACTTCGATGGGCCGCTCTCGCGCGAAGGCGCGGGCCAGATCCACCAGCTCGTCCTCGTTGACGCCCGCCATCACCACCGCGTTGACCTTGATTTTCTCGAAGCCCGCGTCTGCCGCGGCGTGGATGGCCTCGATGGTCTCCTCGCAGCCCTCGCGCAGCGTGATGGCCTTGAAGCGATCTGGCTTCAGCGTGTCGAGCGAGAGGTTGAGCCGGTCCATGCCCGCCTCCAGCAGCGCGGGGATGTGCTGCTTCAAGAGCAGCGCGTTGGAGGTCATGGCCAGCCTCTCCAGGCCGTGCTTCTTCAGGGCGCCTAACCGCCTCACCAGATCGTCGATGTCCCGGCGCACCAGCGGCTCGCCGCCGGTCATGCGGATCTTGCGCACGCCCAGCTTGACGAAGAGCGCGGCCAGCCGCTCGATCTCCTCGAACGAGAGCAGCTCGCCCTTGGCCAGCGCCGGCACTCCCTCTTCGGGCATGCAGTAGCGGCAGCGCAGGTTGCACTTCTCGATCACCGAGATGCGCAAGTAGCCGTGCGGGCGCCCGTACCGGTCGAACAGCCCTTGCGCGCGCGCAGTCCCGGCTGGTCTCAAACCCAGGTCGGCTGCTTCGAGCGTGCGTGGGCCCGGAGTACCAAGCACGGGCAAACGGAGGGCATCCACATTTGTAGGTATATCGTTCGCGGCCTCTAGACGAAAGACGTAGTAGAGAGCGCCATGGCTTTCGAGCACTCTCTGCGGGTCAGGTTCCAGCACTGCGATCCGGCCGGAATCGTCTTCTTCGCCAACATTTTGGTCTTCTGCCACGAGGCCTATGAAGAGCTGCTGCGCGCCGGCGGGTCGCCTCTGGACGAGCTGATCGGCAAGAAAGACCAGATCCTGCCGCTGGGACAGGCCGAGGTGTCGTTCAAGCGGCCGGTGAAGTTCGGGCAGCTGATTCGAATCCGGGTGACGGTGGGCAAGCTGAGCGAGCGCAGCTTCCGGCTCGACTATGAGCTGCTCGACGAGGCTTCGCTGCTCCTGGCGTCCGCGGCGACGGTGCACATCGCGGTCGATCCGGCGTCTGGAAAGGCCGTGGGCCTCGCCGTGCCGCTGCGCGACCTGCTGCAGAAGCACGAGCTACCGGCCGGATAGCTTCCGCCTGTCGACCTTGCCGGAGGCGGTGCGCGGGAGCTCGGGCAGGGTCTCGAAGCGCGCTGGGATCTTGTAGCGGGCGAGGCGGGTCTCGAGGTGCGCGCGCAGGTCGCTCTCGGCGGCGGTGGTGACCAGATACGCCACGCCCACCTGGCCCCAGCGCTCGTCCGGAGCAGCCAAGACCGCGACTTCTTTGACGGCTGGGTGGAGGAGGAGGGCGGCTTCCACCTCGGCCGGGTAGATGTTCTCGCCGCCGCTGACGATCAGGTCGGTGCGGCGGGCGTGGACGATGAGGCGGCCTTGGCTGTCCAGCTCGCCGAGGTCGCCGGTGTGGAAGAAGCCGCTGACGGGCGGGTGGCCTTCGTAGCCGCGCATCAGCTGCGGGCCTTTGACCAGGATCTCGCCTGCTTCGAGTTTGAGCTCGAGGCCGGGCATCGGCGGGCCGGCGGTGGCGCCGTCGGCTTCGCCCAGGCGCTCGCAGGTGGCCATCGAGCAGGTCTCGGTGAGCCCGTAGGTCTGCAGGACCGGGAGGCCGGCTTTGGTCGCTTTTTCCAGCAGCGGCTTCGGGACGGGGCCTCCGCCGACCAGGACCGCGCCGACCGTCTTGGGAAACGTCGCGCCGGTGTCGAGCACGCGAGCCAGGGTCGAGGCGACGAGGCTCGCGTGGGTGGCGCCGGTCATCAGCTCGTGGGTGACGGCGGCGGCGTCGAAGCGCTCGTGGAGCAGCAGCGTCGCGCCGGCGATTGCGCAGCGAAAGGCGATGCCCAGGCCGCCGACGTGGAAGAGCGGCATGGCGCAGAGGCAGCGCGAGGAGCTGTCGATGCCGAGCACTTCGTTGGCCGCGCGGGCGTTGGCCAGGAGGCTGGCCAGCGGCAGGTTGGCGGCCTTGGGGACGCCCGTGGTGCCGGAGGTGAAGAGCAGCGCGGCTGGGCCAGAAAATTCCTGGTGAACAGCGTTCACTTGTCCGTCTGGCAAGTGAACGCCGTTCACTTTTTTCAAGAGGCCGAGCGCTTCCAGCTGGATCTGCCGCTCGGCCTCGGTGAGCCGCGTGTTCAGGAGCGCGATCTGCGAGCCTCGCTCCATCGCCGCGAAGACCAGCGACAGCAACGCAGGCGAGGCATCCCAGGCGACCG
Organism: Myxococcales bacterium; assembly: GCA_036271755.1. Classification (GTDB taxonomy): domain Bacteria; phylum Myxococcota; class Myxococcia; order Myxococcales; family 40CM-4-68-19; genus 40CM-4-68-19. The sequence continues at coordinate 3,162 of DATBAA010000348.1, forward strand.
CCGCGCGCTGAGCCTCGCCGGGCCATCCCTCCGGCCGCACGAGCGTCTCCACTCCGCGAAAGAGGGTTCGGACCTGCATCTAGAGGCCCAGCCCCGGAGCGCCGGAGATCCGCACCATGCCACCGCGCGGCGCGAGCGTGTCCTCGCACAGATCCTCGGCCAGGAGCCGCCCGGTGGCGAGCCCCGCGGCCGGCTGGTCGCCAAACCCGGGCCCGAGCCCGAGCACCGCCGCCGCCAGATGCGCCGCTCCGGCCCGTGCGATGGCTCCGTCGATCGAGGTCGTCACCAGCACTTTGCGCCCGGCCGCGATCGCCCGCCGCGCGAGCCCCAGCGCGGGCAAGAGCCCTCCCAGCAGCATCGGCTTGAGCACGATCACCTGCGCCCGCGCCAGCGAAGCCTCGAAGTCGCCGAGCACCAATTCGTCCGCCGCGATGGTCACCGCAGCCGCGCCGAGCCCGAGCAGATCCGGCGTGGGCTGCTCGCACAGCTCGATGCCCAGCGGCGCCAGCTCGTGCAGCCGCAGCAGCGCCGTCGCGCTGTCCCACGCGCCGTTTGCATCCAGCCGCAGCTTGACGGCAGGCCCTGCAGCATCGCGAACGACCGCGGCCCGCGCGAAGTCATCGGCGAGCCCGGCCTTCAACTTTACCGTGCCGAACCCCTCTGCCACTGCCCGGGCCGCATCGCGCGCCAGCTCGGCATTGCTTCGCGCATCGAGCAGCGCGCTCACCGGCACGTCCAGCACGGCGGCCGCCTCGAGCATCCTCGCCAGTGGAACACCCGCCCGCTGCGCCTGCAGATCGAGCATCGCCAGCTCCACCGCATGCCGCGCGGCCGGCGTGCGCGGATTGGGCCGCGACAGCTGCTGTTGGCACTCCGCGAAGCTTTCCGTGCCCAGCTCGGGAACGATGCACGCCTCGCCGCGCCCGGTGAGCCCGCCATCATGCGCGAGCACCACGAAGCCTTCGCGCGCAAGGGCCACGCCCAGCGCGCTCCGGAACGGTTTGTGCAGCCGCAAGCGATAAGGCCGAACCTCCAGGGCTGGAAGCTCGTGCGACATCCTCAAGGCCAGAGCTCGACCGCGAGCAGCACCGAAAACGCAAGCTGCATCCGCGCCGTCTCGCCCAGCGCCGCGTTCAGCACGCCGCCCGACTGCGTGAGCACCCGCCGCAGCGGCACGAACGCCAGCACCAGCGCGATCAGCGGCCACGGCCTTCCGAGCATCAGCGTCAGCGCGAAGGCGATCAAGACCAGCAGGCAATACTCGACGCGCGTCCCGACCACGCCCAGCTTGACCGCCATGGTGTTCTTGTTGACCTTCGCGTCCGTCTCGCGGTCGCGCAGGTTGTTGACCACCAGGATCGCGGTCGACAAGCAGCCCATCGCCACTCCGGCGATGATCGCTTCGCGCGGCACCCAGCGCGCCTGCGCGTAGGCCGTGCCGCAAGTCGCCACCATGCCGAAGAAGGCGAAGACGAAGAGATCTCCCAGGCCGTGATAGCCCAGCGGCCAGGGCCCGCCCGTGTAGAGCCAGCCGGCGGCCACCGAGGCGATGCCGATGACGATGATCGGCCAGCCCGCGAAGGCAAACAGCGCCAGTCCGAACAACCCCGAGATGCCGAAGGCGATCCAGGCCGCGCGCTTCACCACCGCCGGCTGCACGAGACCGCTCTGCGTCACCCGCTGCGGCCCCACGCGCTCTTTGTCCGCGCCGTTCTTCCAGTCCGAATAGTCGTTGGCGAAGTTGGTGCCGATCTGGATGAAGAGCGAGCTGAGCAGCGCCAGCACCGCGGGCACGACGCGCATCGCTTGAACGTGCGCCGCCGCGGCAGTTCCAACCAGCACCGGCGCCACCGAAGCCGCGAGCGTTCGCGGCCGCGCTGCCATCAGCCAGACGCCGGCACCGCTCGGGCGAGCTGCTGCCTCCGTCACGGCCGCCTCGGGAACTTGCTGAACTTCGGCTTGCGCTTCTCCTTGAAGGCGTCGCGTCCCTCCTGCGCCTCTTCGGTCATGTAGAAGAGCATGGTCGCGTTGCCCGCCAGCTCCTGCACGCCGGCCTGTCCGTCGAGCGCGGCGTTGAAGCTGCTCTTGAGCATGCGCAGCGCCAAAGGCGAGAGCTCGAGCATCTCGTGGCACCACTGCACGGTCGTCTCTTCCAGCTTGTCCAGCGGCACGACGGCATTGACGAGGCCCATGTCGAGCGCCGCCTGCGCGTCGTACTGACGGCAGAGAAACCAGATCTCCTTCGCCTTCTTCAGGCCCACCATCGACGCCAGAGTGCTGGAGCCGAAGCCGCCGTCGAAGCTGCCCACGCGCGGCCCGGTCTGCCCGAAGCGCGCGTTGTCGGCCGCGATGGAGAGATCGCACACCACGTGCAGCACGTGCCCGCCGCCGATGGCATAGCCCGCGATCATCGCCACCACCGGCTTGGGCAGCGATCGGATCTGCTTCTGCAAGTCGAGCACGTTCAGCCGCGGAACGCCGTCCTTGCCCACGTAGCCCTGCTCGCCGCGGATGCGCTGATCTCCTCCCGAGCAGAAGGCCTTGTCGCCCTTGCCGGTGAGGATGATGACGCCGACGGCCGGGTCTTCGCGCGCGTCCTCGAAGCACTTCTGCAGCGAGAAGAGCGTCTGCGGCCGGAAGGCGTTGCGCACCTCCGGCCGGTTGATGGTGATCTTGGCGATGCCGCTCTCGGACTTCTCGTAGATGACGTCTTCGTACTTGCCCGCTTCGACCCACTTCATTTCAGCGCCTCCAGGAATGCTTCAGGACGTTCCAGGTGCGGGGCGTGCCCGCAGCCGGAGAGCTCGCGCAGCTCGCTGCGCGAAAAGGCTTTGTGCATGCGCCGCGACAGCTCCATGAACTTCGCATCGTTCACACCCGCCAGCAGCAGCACCGGCACGTTCAGCTTCGACAGCTCGCTCCAGTACGAAGGCTGGGCGCCGGTGCCCAGCTCCCGCAGCGCGCTCGCCAGGCCCTCGGCGCTGTTGGCCAGCCGCTCCGGCCGCAGCTGCGCGGCAAAGGGCTTGAGGCTGGTGAGCGACGGGTGCTGCTCCCACTTCTGGATGAAGGCCGGCACGCCGTCCTGTTCGATGGTCTGCGCCAGCTCCTCGTCGGCTTCGATGCGGTCGACGCGCTCCTGCGGGTCTTCGATGCCGGCGGTGCCGCTGACGAGGACCAGCCGCTCGATGCGATCCGGATGGCGAAACGCCAGCGCCAGCGCCAGCCGCGCGCCCATCGAGTAGCCGCAGAGGACCGACTTGACGGTGAGGCTGGCTTCGAGGCGATCGAGCGTGGTCTCCCAGGAGGTCGCCTTCGGCGCCTTGCCGTGGCCGGGGATGATGGGCGTGCGCGCCCCGGAAAGTCCCAGATGATCGAAGGAGTGGGAGCTGCCGGTGAAGCCGTGCAGGAGGACGACCGTCATGGCGGGTCTCCCAGCGCTTCGATGACCGCGGCTTGCAAGGCGCGGTGCTGCTCGACGTTCTTCTTCCGATCGGTCCGCGCTTCGATCAGCTGCAGCCGCGGCAACCCGCCCAGAGCGGTCCGCAGCGATTTCGCGTCGCCGGCTTGCACGAGCTCCGCGCCGGTCAGGACGGCCGCGCCTTGCAGGTTCATGCCGTGCGGGGTGCCGAAGAGCGGCTCGAAGACGTCCGGGTGTTCGGCGATGGGCAGGAAGTGGAAGATGCCGCCGCCGTCGTTGTTCACGCAGAGCACGCGCAGCGGAATCCGCAGCTTGGCGGCCGCGATCAGCCCGCCCAGATCGTGGAGCAGCGCCAGGTCGCCCAAAAGCGCGGTGGCTGGGGTTCCGCTGCTCCAGGCCGCCCCGGCCGCGCTGCTGACGATGCCGTCGATGCCGTTGAGGCCGCGGTTGGCCAGCACCCGGCCGCGCGGGGTTCCGCCGAAGGCATCTAGATCCCGCACGGGCATGCTGCTGGAGACGTACAACAACTCGCTCGATTGCACAGCTTCGCGGGCCACGAAGGGCTCGCTCCAAGGCATCGTCTCGAGGGCAGCTTGCGCGCGCTGCTCGGCTCGGGCGAAGAGCGCGGCCAGTGGTCCTGGCGCGGATTTCGAAGTCAGCGCCCGGCAGACGGCCGGCGCGTCCGCGTCGATGACGAGCGAGGCCCTGTGCAGCGGATCGATGACCTCTGCGCGCTCGCGGATGATGACCTGGTAAGGGGCTTCTTCCAGCCAGGCCTGGACGATCTTGCTGCTGGTGCCGCCGCCCAGCCGCACCACCGCGCCGGGCTGCAGCGCCTTGGCCCAGGGCGCGCTGCGGAGGATCAGGTCGGCGTGCGAGACCGCGCCGCTGCCGCGCAGCTGGGAGGCGGCGTCGGCGATGAGCGCGTAGCCCAGGCTCCGCGCCAGCTCGCGGGCGGCGGCGGGCAGATCGTCGTTGGCATCGCGCGGGCCGCAGAAGACGACTCCGCGCGGGTGCTTCGACAGGTCGACGCCGTCGAGCTTCGGTACACCGCGCGCTTTCAAGATCTCCGCGGCGGGCTCGTTGCGAAGCTGGGGCAGCGGCTGTTCGATGGGCGCCAGCGGCTCGCGAAAGGGCGCGTTCAGATGAAGCGGCCGCGTGGTCCGCGCCGCCTGGGCGACCGTCGCGCGCAGATGGGGAATCAGCGCGGGGTCCGGCGCGCCCAGCTCGAGAAAACCAGCGTGCGCTCCGAAGAGCCGCTGCTGATCGAAGGTCTGCGGCGCGCCGAAGCCGTGCAGCTCGGGAGGCCTGTCGGCGGTGATGGCGATGAGGGGAACGCCGCTGGCTTCGGCCTCGAGGATGGCCGGCAGGAAGTGCGCGCCCGCGCTGCCCGAAGTGCAGAGCACGACGACGGGCCGCTGCGAGACCTTGGCCGCGCCGAGCGCGAAGAAGGCCGCGCTGCGCTCGTCGAGGATCACGCAGGTCCTGAGCGCCTCCGACGCGGCGACCGCGAGGGGAGCCGAGCGCGACCCCGGGCAGATGACGGCCTCGCGCACTCCGGCGCGCTTCAGCTCGTCGAAGACGGCGCCTGCCCAGAGGAGGTTCAGGTTCACGGCGCGGCCCCGAGCGCTCCCAGCAGCGCGCGCGCCTTCAGCTCGGTCTCGTCCCACTCGGCCGAAGCTTCCGAGCCTTCGACGATGCCCGCGCCCACGAAGAGCCGCGCCCGCCGCCCGCGAATGAGCGCG
>DATBAA010000349.1:0-2129 GCA_036271755.1 Myxococcales bacterium
CAGCAGCGCGCTGCCCGCGCTGCGCTCGCTGGAGCGGCTGAAGGCGCTGGAGACCTGGCTGGACGCGCGCGCCGGCGGGCCGCTCGACTCCGCGTCGTTGCACGAGCTCCTCACCTTTGTCGTCGACGAGACCTCCGCCGCCTGCGACGAGATCGCCTACGAGCTGTTGGGCGCGCCGTCTCCCGAGAAGCCGCCGCCGCCTTCGCAGTCCCAGTCGCAGAATCAGGGAGCGATTCCGGGCGGGACCGGATAGCATCACGCTCAAGCCATGCCGAATTTGCTCGCGATGTCGTTCGAAGGTTCGCTGACCCCAGCCTTCGATCTGCATTGCCTGGAGCCCGGCCACACCGTCCCCGACGGCTGGGGAATCGGCTGCTATCCCAACGGCGAAGCCGCGGGCCTGGTGTTGAAGGAGGCCTCGCCTTCGCAGGGCAGCATCCGCAGCGCGCTGGTCTCGGCCTGGGAGCGCCTCGAGTCGTCCATCTTCATCGTCCACATTCGCACCGCCATCTGGGGCGCCATCACCGAAGCCAACACGCAGCCCTTCTTGCGCGCCTGGGGCCGCCGCGATTGGATGATGGCCCACAGCGGCAGCTTGGAGCGCCGGCTGGCGGTGGCCTCGCGCTTCGAGCCCGTGGGCTCTACCGACACCGAGCAGATCTTCTGCGATCTGCTCTCGCGCATCGCCGCGCTCGACGCGCGCAGCCTGGGCGAGATTCCGCCGCAGACCTTGCTGGGCTGGTTCATGGAGCTCAATCGCCTGGGCAGCCTCACCACCGCCATCACCGACGGCCTGGATCTGGCCGTCTATGCCGACCGGCGCGGCAGCGGCGAGGCGCACGTCTGGGAGCTGCTGCCGCCCCACCAGCAGCTGGCGTTTGGCGATGGTGACTTGACCGTCGATCTCACTCGCCGCGGTATCCACGGCCGCAAGGGCATCATCGTCAGCTCGGTGCCGCTCGAGGCGCGCAAAGGCGATCGCGGCTCCTGGCGGCAGCTCACGCCCGGGCACTTGCTCATCGTCCGGCAGGGCGCGGTCCGCGCGGAGCTTGGTCCAGAGGCGCTGCCGGTGCCGCCGCAGATCCAGGTGGAGATGCCGCTGCGCACGCAGCCGCCGTCGCAGGTGCAGATGCCGTCGGCGCAGTCGCAGCAGATCGCGCCCGCGGCGGCGACTGTCTCTGGTCTGGAGAAGCCGCTGCCGTTCACGCCGCGCATGCGGCCGCTGCACAGCACCGCCCGCGCCGAGAAGCGCCGCTACGACGTGCTGCACCGCACGACCTATCGCTATACCAACGCGGTCGAGCGCAGCTCGCACGTGCTGCGGCTCTTTCCCAAGCACGACCGGCTGCAGACGGTGCATTCGTCGTCGGTCACCGCCTCGGTCAACGGCAACCAGCGCAACTTCGAAGACGTCTTCGGCAACCGCGTCAGCCGCATGATGCTCGACACGCCGTTCACCGAATTGATCATCGAAGGCCGCTCGGACGTAGAGCTGCTCGACACCGAGCCGTTGGACTTCCGCCCGGCGCGCGTGCGCTCCACCATTCCGCTGGTGTGGATGCCCTGGCAGCGGCAAATCCTCGCGCCCTTTTTGCTTCCGCCGGAGTTGCCCGAGAGTGAGCTGTCCGAGCTCACCGAATACGCAATGAGCTTCGCGCAGCGCAATGATTACGAGCTGCTCGACACCTTGCTGGACATGAACGCCAGCATCTTCATCGATTACGCCTATAAGTCCGGCTCGACCAATCTCGCGACCACGGCCTTCGACGTCTACGCCAACCGCCGCGGCGTCTGCCAGGACTTCTCCAACTTGTTCATCTGCCTCGCGCGATTGATCGGCGTTCCGGCGCGATATGCCTGCGGCTATCTCTATACGGGCAAGGATCACCACAACGCCCGCATGGCCGACGAATCGCACGCCTGGGTGCAGGTGTACTTGCCCGAAGTCGGCTGGCGCGGCTTCGACCCGACCAATGGGGTGCTGACCCAGACCGATCACGTGCGCGTCGCCACCGGCCGCAACTACACCGACGCCACCCCCACGTCGGGAACGATCTTCGTCGGCGGCGGCGCGGAGACCCTGGAAGTGGACGTGAGGGTCGAGCCCGCGCGTTAGCAACGCCGCTTCG
>DATBAA010000350.1:0-14357 GCA_036271755.1 Myxococcales bacterium
CGCCCGGCGCCTCGTGCTCGATGGCGGCGACCGTCTGCTGCTTCAGGTTCAGATCCTCGAAGACCGCTTCCACCACCACCTCGGCCGTCTTCATGCCGGAGTAGTCGGTGGTGCCGGTCACCAGCGCCAGCTTCTCGTCGCGCTCGCGCTTCGTCATCCGTCGCCGCTTCACGCGCTCATCCAACAAGCCGGCGATTTGCTTGAAGCCGCGCCCCAGGCCTGCGTCGTCCTTGTCCTTGAGCCGCACGGGAATGCCGGCGTCGGCCGTGACGTAAGCGATGCCGGCGCCCATCAGACCCGCGCCCAGCATGGCAATCTTGGTGGTCCGCGCACCTTTCAGAGAAGCATCATCGGTGCCGTTGTCCTTCTTCAAAGCCTGGGTGGCGAAGAAGATCTCGACCAGCCGGCGAGAGACCTCGCCCACCACCAGCTCGCCGAAGAATTCGTGCTCGGCGCGATAGCCTTCCTCATGATTCTTCTCGAAGCCGATGCGCACCGCTTCGAGCGCGCGCTCGGGCGCGGGAAAGTGGCCGCGGGTGGTCTTCAGCACCGACTTGCGCGCCTGCTGGAAGAGGATCTTGCGGCCCACCGGGTTGTCCTCGAGCGCGATGGTCTGGATCACCTCCGGGTCGGCGATGGAGCGTAAAAACCCCGGCAGGCCGTGCTTCGAATCCACCTTCGTCCGCTGCGGCCGCAGCGTGCCGGCGGCCAGCTCCAGCGCCCGCTTGCGCGCGATCGCCAGCAGGATCGACTGCGGCACCACCTCGTCCACGAGGCCGAGCTTGCGCGCCTTCGAGGCCCGCACCGACTTGCCGGCCAGGATGATGTCGAGCGCCTGCGCGATGCCAATCAGCTGCGGCAGCCGCTGCGTTCCGCCCGCGCCAGGAATCAATCCCAGCTGCACCTCGGGCAAGCCCAGCATGGTCTTCTTGTCATCGCTGGCAATGCGATAGGTGCACGCCAGCGCCAGCTCGAGCCCGCCGCCCAGCGCTCCGCCGTGGATGGCCGCCACGATGGGCTTCTTCTTGCCCAGATCTTCCAGCCGCTGCATCGACTGCTGCCCGCCGCGCGAGAGCGCCGACGCCTCGGCTTGCGTCTTCACCTTGGCCAGCATCTCCACGTCCGCGCCGAGCACGAAGCTGTCGGGCTTGCCGGAGATGAGCACGATGGCCTTCACCGCCGGGTCGCCGACGACCTTGCCCAGCGCCTCGGCGAACTCTTCCTGGAACGAGGCGCGCAACGTGTTGGCGGTCTCGCCAGGAATGTCGAAGGTCAAGAACGCGACGCCGTCCGGGCCCACGTCCAGCTTGAGGGATTCCATTACTGACGCTCCAGGATGCAGGCCGCGCCCAGACCGCCCGCGGCGCAGATGGAAACGATGGCGGTGTTCTTGCCGCTCTCTTCGAGCTCGCGCAGCGCCTGGTGGACGAGCCGCGCGCCGGTGGCCCCGAACGGGTGGCCCAGCGAGATGGAGCCGCCGTGCGGGTTGATCTTCTCCTCGGACACTTCACCAATGGCCTTGGCGCCGCCCAGATACTTGTCGGCGAACTTCTGCGAGCCCCAGGCTTGCAAGTTCGAGAGCACCTGCGCGGCAAAGGCCTCGTGGATCTCCACCAAATCGATGTCCGAGAGCTGCATTCCGGCCTTCTTCAAGGCCTTGGGCACCGAGAAGGCCGGCGCCTGCAACAGCTGCCAGGCCGGGTCCACCGCGGCGTAGGCGTACGACTTCAAGAAGCCCAGCGGCTTCAGCCCCAATTCGCGGGCGCGCTCTTCCGAGCAGACCACCAGTGCCGCGGCGCCGTCGGTCAGCGGCGAGGAGTTGCCGGCGGTGATCGAGCCGTACTTCTTGTCGAAGACCGGCTTGAGCTTCGCGTAGCCCTCGAGCTTCGAGTCCTTACGGACGATGTTGTCCTCGGCCACCACGGTGTCGAAGTTGCGGCCGGTCATCACCCGCATGATCTCGTGCTTGAACTTGCCGTTTGCCTGCGCCTGCGCGGCGAGGAAGTGCGAGCGGTGGGCCCAGGCGTCCTGCGCCTCGCGGGAGATGCCGTTCTCCTTGGCCATCTTCTCCGCGCTCTCGCCCATGGAGAGGCCGGTCGAGTACTCGGCGATGGCCGGCGGCACGGGCAGCAGATCCTTGGCGCTCACCTCGTGAAAGGCCGAGAGCTTGGACATCAGCGTGCGCCCGCGCGACGCAGCCGCGATGGCCTGCGCCACCGGCCGCGCGTACATGATGGGCACGTCGCTCATCGCCTCGACGCCGCCCACCACGGCCAGGTCGGCGTCGCCCAGCGCGATGGCGTCGGCCGCGTCGGTGAGCGCCTGCATGCTGGTCGCGCAGGCCCGGACGACCGAGTAGGCGTCGACGTTCTTGGGCAGGCCGGCTGCGAGGCCGACCTCGCGCGCGATGTTGGGCATCTGCACGTTGGGGATGACCGCGCCGAAGACGATCTGGTCGATGGCGGTGACGGGGATCTCCGCCCGCTGCACGATCTCGGCGACCACCTGCTTACCCAGATCGAGGGCGGTCAGATCCTTGAACGCGCTGTTGGCTTTGACGAAGGGAGTGCGAAGGCCAGCGACGATGGCGACGCGGCGGCCGGGACGAGAGGCCATGGGAAACCTCCAAAAAAGTAGGACGAACGCGCGGCGGTATAGCGGTCCTACCGCGCTGCGTCAAGCACTTCTGAATGAAGGCTCATTCAGCCGGGTTTTCGCGCAGCTTGAGCAGGTAGTCCCAGCTGTAGATGCCGGTGTTGTGGTCGTCGTTCCAGTCGATCTGGATGGCGTAGCGGCCGACCTCGTGCATGCCCCGCGGCTGGATGCCCTCCTTGACCGAGTCCATGCCGACCACGCGCTTGCCGCTCCACTCCTCGACGCACTCGGCGCAGGGGCAGTGGCCGCGCAGGTACTTTGGTTCGAAGAGAGACTCGCGGCCGTCGTCCCAGCTGATCTGGAGGACGCCGCCGTGGTCGAACGCCACGGCGGTGGGACGCGGCAGCTTCTTCTGCGGGTTGATCTTGTCGAGGAGTCCCATGCGGGCCTTCTAACGCAATCTGGTATGGAGCGCCCCCATGTTGAAGTCGTCGGAGCTCTTTCACGCGGTGGCGCTGCCGTACGAGCTCATCACCCGCACCCGCGTCTGGGAGGAGCACTGCGCCCGCATGGCGCATGAGCTGCCGGCGGATTCGCGCTACGTGCTGGACGTGGGCTGCGGGCCGGGAAACTCCACCGTGCACCTGCCGCCGGGCGCCATCGGCGGCGACCACGCGCTGGCCATGCTGCGGCGGGCCCGCAAGCGCGGCGTGCCGTTGGTGTGCCTCGACGCCACCGCCCTGCCCGTCCTCAGCGGCTCCTTGGACGCGGCCACCTTCCACAGCGTGCTCTACCTCTTGCCGCACCGGCAGGAGACGCTGCGCGAGGTGTCGCGCTCGCTGCGGGTTGGCGGGCGCGCGGTGCTGCTCGAGCCGCAAAAGGGCGCGCGGGCGACCACGCTGGGGCTGCTGCGATCGTTGTCCCGGCCGCGCTGGGCGCTGACCGCCGCGCTCTGGCGAGGCATGAGCACGGCTTACGGCGGCTTCTCGGTCGACGAGCTGTGGGCGCACCTGGAAGCTGCCGGCCTGCACGTGCTGCGCATCGAAGAGGCGCTAGGCGGACTGGGCCTCTTGGCCGTCGCGGAGAAGATCTAAAATGCGCGTGCTGCACTTTTCCGATCCGCACGTGCAGCTGCCCAACTGGCGAAAGCGGAAGCTGCGCGAATTCGGGCCGCTGCGGGCCATCGCCAGCGCGGAGCTGTGGCGCGGCCGCGGCCGGAGCTACGACGACGCGCTCGAGGTGCTCCGCCAGATCGTCCGCGACGCGGACAAGCTGCGCGCGGATTGGGTGATCTGCACCGGCGATCTCACCCAGCTGGCCATGGCAGAAGAGTTCGCGCTCGCTCGCGAGGCCTTGGAGCCGATCTGGAATCGCTTGAGCTGCATCGCCGGCAACCACGATCGCTATCCATTCGACGACGGGTCCACCAATCGCTTGTACGAGCAGTACTTCGCCGGCCTGCAAAAACCGCCCGACGAGCTCTCGATCATCGAGCTCGACTCCTGCGGGCCCGTCTGCTGGCCGATCGTGACCCGCGGGCGCATCGAGGCGGCCGAGATGGACTCGCTGCCGCGCCGGCTCGCGGAAGCGCGCGGCTGCACGCTGGTGCTGCTGCACCACTCGCCGCTGCGGCAGAACGGCCGTCCCGACTTCATCTGGCACGCATTGAAAGGCGCGCGCAGGCTGATGGACGCGTGTGCCGGCGCCGGCGCCATCCTCTGCGGCCACCTGCACGAACGCTTCGAAGCCCGCGCCGCGGCGCGCATCTTCTGCGCCGGCTCGTCCACCGAACGCCGCAAGGAAGGCTACTGGCTCTATGATATCGCGGATGGCCTCATCGCCTCGGCGGAGAAGCGCAAACCCGGGACATGAATCATGACAAAGAAGATCCGCGAGGCCGTCAGCATCGGAATCATCATTCTGGTCGCGACGCCGGGCAACGCGCGTGATTTCGTGATCGCCAGCCGAAGTACCTCGGAGAAAACACCGCGCTGCGTAGCGCGCTGACGCATGTCGATCTTCCATATGATTATGCGTACACCTCTCGAGAATGGGCGGTCTTGGTTCGCTCTTATTTTGATCCGGCGGCACCAGGCTGATTCTGCAATCCGCGAACGGAGTACATCCCGTGGGGCTCTCGCTGTTCGGCCTCGCCGGCGATCCGGCGAAGAGTGAGTTGGAGTTGCTTCGGCGAAGCCGTTTCACGGTCATCGCATTTTCCCTGGATCGCGAAACCTGCGTCGTCAACGAGATGGCCGGCGGGAGAGGAGATGAGGCTCCGGCCGAGCAGGATCGAACCGCTGTCGACGTTCCTTGCGCCAACATGTTCGGCGCATTCGAAATGCTCCGATCGCTACCGGCCAAGGATGCGCAGACGATTCTAGATTTGATACCGCCGGTTCAGCCCGCGCATCCGATCACGGCTATCATCGGCGGATGATCCGCGAAGCGACAGGGGACGACGCGGCGGACATCGCACGCATCGTCAACGCAGCGTTCCTGGTGGAGCAGGAGTTCCGGCCGGGAGATCGAACCTCACAGGCGGAGATCGCCGCATTGATTGAACGCCGGCAAATGCTCGTCTGCGACCAAGGCGGCCACCTGATTGGCGCGGTCCAGGTCAGCGTGAAAGACAAAGCCGGTTACTTCGGAATGCTGGCCGTCGACCCCGCGCTGCAAGGCAGCGGCCTGGGCCGCAAGCTGTTGGCAGCCGCCGAAGCACATTGCCGCGAGGCTGGCTGCAGCGAGATGACCATGAGCACCGGCGAAGACCGCAAAGAGCTGGTCCAATGGTACGAGCGCCAGGGCTACAAAGTGACTTCAGCGGCGGCCTCGGACAACCCGGCCTTCAACCGCCGCATCCGGGTGGTGCAGATGTCCAAGCCGCTCTGAAAACACCGCCCGGCGCTGCTGGCCGGGTGGCGTCCTGACGAGCGCTCCTCAGACGTCGGTGCCGCAGAGCGAGACGACCTCACAGGAACCGCCGGGTCGGCTGGAGATCAAGCCACTTGGTTCGTGTTCCTGACCGTTGAATGCACCTACACCGTCGAAACCTTACAGCGGCCGCCGATGGTGGCTGCGCAGCGCATGCAAGTCGGTAGCGGTCGTCGCCACGAAGAGCAGCACCGGCCGCGCGCGCAGCGCGTCCCAGGAGGCGTCGGCCTGGGGCCGCAAGGTCTGCGTGACGTCGAACTGACGCTGGCCGTTGACGTAGATGAAGCCCTGCACCTCGAACGCCTTGCCGGCTTCCACGGGCTTGATCGACACCTCGCCTGACGTGCCGGCCCAGTGTTGCGTGCCGTCTGCCTCGGGCTTGGTCTCGCAGAGGTCCAGCGGCTCGCCGGCCATGGTGCCGCGCACGCAGCCCTGCGCGTCGAGCTTCGCGTCCAGGCTAGAGTTCGACACGTGATCGGGGCCGACCGCGTAGGTGACCGGCGGCGAGCGGAAGTCGACGTTGGACATCATGGTCACGGTTCCGGCGCCGCCGCGTGCGGTCGCGCACGCCGCGGCGCCAAGCATCAGCAACAAAGTGGGAGCGCGCATACGCCTGAGACGATATGCATCGCGAAATTGTTCACAAGCGGGAGCATTGGAGGCGTCTGGCCCGGCCGAACGGCTTACTCGTCGCGGAGAGCGACCGCCGGGTCGAGCCTCGAGGCGCGCCAGGCCGGATAGATGCCTGCCGTGAGACCAACGCCGCAGGAGACGCCGATGCCCAGCGCCACCGCCCAGAGCGGAACCTCGGCGGGGAAGGTGAGGAACTGGCCTATCCAAGAGGCGCAATACCCCAGGAAGACGCCGATCAAGCCGCCGATGCCGGCCAGCAAGATGGCCTCGATGATGAACTGCATCAGCACCCGCAGCCGCCGCGCGCCCAACGCTTTGCGCAGGCCGATCTCGCGCGTCCGCTCGGTCACGGCCACCAGCATGATGTTCATGACGCCGATGCCGCCCACCAGGAGCGACAGGCCGCACATCACGCCGGACGAGAGCTTCACGATCATGGCCAGGTTGTCGAACATCTCGTGCAGCGAGTCGTTGGAGACGATGTCGAAGTCGTTCTCCTTCATGGTGTCCAGGCCGCGGACGCGGCGGAACGCCGCCACGGCCTGATCCTGCAGCTTCTTCATGCTCTCGTGATCGTAGGCGGTGACGCCCAGCACGATGGAGCGCGAGGCGCCGTACAGCTCCATGAAGAGCGTGATGGGCACCGCCACGGTGTTGTCGGGGTTGTCGCCCAGCGGCAGGCCGCCCTGGCGCTCGATGGTGCCGATGACCTCCAGCTCCATGCGGCCCAGCTTGATCTTCTGGCCCACCGGATCGCTGTTGGGGAAGAGCGCGTCCACCACCGCCGCGCCGATGACCGCCACGCGCGCGCCGTCCTCCGACTCTGCGTCGGTGTAGCCGCGGCCGCTGGCGACGGGCAGGTTGTTGATGGTGAAGAACTCGGACGTGCCGCCCGCCACCTGCGTGCCCAGGTCGGTGTTGCCGCCGGCGTAGGAGGTCTTGCCGTATTCCCACATCTCGGCGCCCACCAGCTTGGCCTGGGGCAAGAGCTCTTTGAACTGGTGGAACTGGCTCAGCGTGATCTTCTTGCGAGACTGGATCTCGGGCGAGAGATCGCCGAACTGCACGGCCGGAAAGCGCTGGATTTGAAATGCGTCCGACCCGAGCGCGCCCAGCTGCTTGTTGATGGTCTTCGAGAGCCCGTTGAGCAGCGCCATCATGGCGACGACGGTGAAGACGCCGATGATGATGCCGAGCATGGTCAGGCCCGAGCGCAGCTTGTGGCCGTTCAACGCCGCCAGCGCCAACTGGAAGTCATCGACGCGCGCGGTGAACCGCTTGCGCAGGCGCGCGAAGGCTGGAGTCCGGAGCCTGGAGGCCGGCAGCTCAATTGCTTCACTCATAGCGCAGCGCCTCGATGGGTTGCAGCAGCGCCGCCGACAGCGCCGGCCAGAGGCCAAAGATGGCGCCCAGCACGCCGGAGCCGATCACTCCGCCGACGACGACGCGCGGGTCGATGGTCGCGGGCACCGGCGAGATGCTGTCGATGAGCCAGGCCGCGCCGGAAGCGAGCGAGATGCCGCAGAGGCCGCCCACCACCGCCACCATCACCGCCTCGCAGAGGAACTGCATCAAGATGGTGCTGCGCCTCGCGCCCAGCGCGCGCCGCACGCCGATCTCGCGCGTCCGCTCCTTCACCGAGACGAGCAGGATGTTCATGATGCCGATACCGGCCACGAGCGCGGTGATGATGCCCACCAGGATGCCGGTGACGTTGGTGGCCATCATGGTCTGGTTGAAGCCCTCCAGGAGCTTGTCCTGGCGGTTGACGGAGAAGTTCTCCTCTTGATCGGGCGCGAGGTGGCGGGCGTTGCGCATCACCGTCGTCACCTCGTCCTCGGTCTCCCTGACCTTTCCCTCGGGCGCGACCACCGCCACCACCAGCCCGCGCTTCGAGCCGAAGGTGCGCATGAACGCGCTCAGCGGAACGACCACGCGGCGGTCCTGCGAGTTGCCGAACGACATTCCCTTGCGGCCGAAGATGCCGACGATGGTGCAGCGCAGGTTGGGGCCGGCGCGGAGGGGCTGGCCCAGCGGGTCGTCGTTCTTGAAGAAGGCGTCCTCGATGTCCGCGCCGATGACGCAGACGTTGGAGCCCAGCTCTTCGTCGAGCTGGGTGAGGAAGCGGCCGCGGCGGATGGTCCAGCCGGTGGCGTCCAGATAGCCGTCCACCGTGCCGCGCACGTCGACGTTCTTCACGTCGCGCGAGCCGTAGCTGACGGTGGCGCTGGTGGAGATCATCGGGGCCACCGCGATGGGCAGCGTGGTGTTGGCCTGCAGCGCGCGCAGGTCGAGCATGGAGATCTGCGGGCGGTCTTTGTACTTCCACCAGTCGTTGCCGTTGGCGCCCCACTTCCACTTGTGGACGAAGAGCGTGTTGGGCCCGAGGGTCGAGAGCTGCCTGGCGAAGCCCGACGACATGCCGGCCTCGACCATGAAGATGATGATGACCGCCATGATGCCAATGGCGATGCCCATGATGGTCAAGGCCGCGCGCAGCTTGTGCGAGAAGAGGCTGACCGCGGCTTGGACGACGGCGTCGCGGAGCTCGTTGAAGAAGCGGCGGAGCCTGGCCACGAAGGACATCTTTGGCCTGCGGTGTCCGGCGTCCGGCGCCCGCTGCTCCAATGCCAGCGACGGAAGGGCTGCTTCGCTCATGGGCGCGCTCCCTGCGTCTTTTCGGCGGCCAGGAATTGAGCCAGGGCATCGGCGCCCAGCGCTTCGGCGTTGGCGATGGCGACGTCGCGGCCCGGACCGTCGGCGATGACGAGGCCGTCGACGATGCGCACCGCGCGCGGGCAGCGGGCGGCCAGCTTGGGCTCGTGGGTGACGAGGATGATGGTGTTGCCGCGCGAGTGCAGGTTGAGGAAGAGCTGGACGATCTCTTCTCCGGTCTTGCTGTCCAGGTTTCCGGTGGGCTCGTCGGCGAGCAGCAATGAAGGTTGGGTGACGAGCGCGCGGGCAATGGCCACGCGCTGCCGCTGACCGCCCGAGAGCTCCGCGGGCTTGTGCTTCATGCGATCCTCCAGGCCGACGAGCCGCATGGCGTCGATGGCCCGCTCGCGCCGCTCCTTCTTCGAGACGCCGCGATAGATCAAAGGCAGCTCGACGTTCTCCAATGCGGACGCGCGCGGCAAGAGCTGGAAGCTCTGGAAGACGAAGCCGATTTCCAGGTTGCGCACGTCGGCCAGCTCGTCGTCCGACAGCGTGCTGACGTCGCGCCCGGAGAGCCGGTATTGACCGCCCGACGGCGTGTCCAGGCAGCCCAGGATGTTCATCAGCGTCGACTTGCCCGAGCCCGACTGCCCGACGATGGCCACGAACTCACCGCGCGCGATGTTGAAGTGGATATCGCGCAACGCCGGCACTTTGGAGAGCCCGAGGTCGTAAGTCTTCACGATATGATCGAGCTCAATCAAAGCCATCGTTGCTCCTCCGGACACTGGACAGCGGGCACTGGAAACCGATTTTCAAGGCCGTAGCTAAGACGACTAACTACGGCCTCCCTGAGGGCCCGGCTTCTCTCCCGCGGCAGGCTTCGTCTGCGGCTTCACCTTCTGGCCGTCCTGCAGCTCGCGGGCGAGCGTGCGGTACGGGCCGTCCACCACCGTGTCGCCCTCGAGGACGCCGTCGGTGATCTCCACATCGGTGCGGCTGGCGAGGCCGGTGTGGACCTCGCGCATCTGGGCGGCGCCGTCCTTGTCGACGACGAACACCACCTTGACCGGCTTGGGCTTGCCCGTGGCGGCCTTGGTGGGCGGATCGCCCGGCATGCCACCGGCGGACGTGGTCTCCGCGGCGGCGACCTTGATCTCGCCTTCGCGCGCCGACTTCTGCTCCTTCTTCTTCGCCTCGCGCGAGGTGACCGCCTGGATGGGCACCATCACGACGTTGTTGTGCGTCGCGGTCGAGATGGAGACCGCGCTGGACATGCCCGGCAGCGCGTCCACCGGCGGCACGTCGAGCCCGACGCGGACGAAGAAGCTGGTGACCTCCGCGTCGGTGCCGGCGTTCTTGATCTGCGCGTTCTTGCCCACCGCGACGACGTGGCCCTTGAAGGACTTGTCGGCGATGGCGTCGATTTCGATGGAGGCCTCGTCGCCGACGTGGATGCCCACCACCTCGTGCTCACCGACTTCGGCTTTGACCTCCATGTCGGCGAGGCCGCCCATGAGCATGACCACGTCCTCGCTGAAGTCCGAGCCGCGGATGCGCTCGCCGACCTTGTGGTCCAGCTCCAGGATGGTGCCGTCGATGGGCGCCGTCAGCGTGGCGCGCGACAGGTTGTACAAAGCGGTCTCGAGCTGGCCTTGGTTCTGCGCCACCTGCTCCTTGTTGGCGGTGAGGCGGCCCAGGTCGACAGAGAGCTGCGTCTGCGCCTTCTCCAGATCGGCGGTGCTGGCCAGCTTCTCGTCGACCAGCTTCTGCAGGCGCGCCAGGTCGCGCTTGTCCTGCTCGATGGAGGGTTCGATCTGGGCGATGGCCGCCCTGGCTCCGGCGACCGCGCCGCGGAACTGGATGACCTGCGCCTCTTCCAGGCGCTTGTCGATCTGTCCCAGCACCTGGCCGCGCCGGACGTGATCGCCTTCGGCGACGGCGAGCGAGAGGAGATCGCCCGTCACGTTGCTCGACACCTTGACCGTCTCGCGCGCCTGCAGGTGGCCCGCGGCGGTGACGACGCGCGTGACCGAGCCCTTCTTGGCCCCCGCGGTCGTGACCTCCGCCGGCGGCGGTGGGTGCGGCTTCAACCCCTGGAAGGTGGCGAAGCCAACCCCGGCGAGGATGAGAACGGTGAGGATCCAACGGCCCTTGGTCATTTCGTTATCCGCCTTGTGCTCTGCGCAGTGCTGCTTCCGCTTCACGGCCATCGACGAGCGATCCAACGACGTTCAATTGCGCCTGCGTCAACTTCAGCTCGGCGTCGCGCACTTCCAGCTGGGTGCCGATGCCCACTTCCTGCCGCCTCTTCGCCAGCCGCAGGCCCTCTTGCGCCGTGCCCTGGCTCTGCTGCGCGACGCTGGCCTGGGCCTTGGCCGCGGAGAGCTGCGCGACCGCCTTCTGCACGTCGGAGGCGACGTTGCGCCGGCCGTTCTCCAGATCGTTCTCGCTCAGCAGCACCTGGATGTTGGCCTTGTCGACGTTGGCCTTGGTGTTGAGGCCGGCGAAGAGGTTCCAGTTGATGGCCACGGTGCCGGAGAGCTGGCTGTTCTGGCCGATGGGCGGGCTGTCGAAGGTGCCCAGATCGCCCGCCGTGCGGCTGTAGTTGCCTTGCAGGACGAGCTGCGGCCAGTAGTCGCCCTTGGCCGCCGAGGCGAGCTTGCGGTTGGATTCGGTGATGAGCGCGAACGCCTTCAGGCTGGGCCGCCGCGAGAGCGCCACGTCGACCGCGGCCTTCATGGCCGGAGGCTGCGCGGGGTCGGTCATCATGTGCGAGGGCTCGATGACGCTGAGCGGCTCGCTGGGGTCGACGCCGACGGCCAGCGCCAGATCGGACCGCGCCAGCTCGACGGCGCGCTCCTGGCCCAGGCGGATGACCTCGTCGTTGTCGCGGTTGGCGCGGGCGGCATAGACGTCTGCCTGCGTCTGCCGGCCGCCCTCGAAGAGGCTCTGGGTGAAGTCGGCCTGGTCGCGGCTGCGGCGGGCGGCGTCGGCAAAGACCGCCAGCTGGCGCTGGGCGCGGACCAGCTCATAGAACCGCTGCTCGACCAGGTAGCCGATCTGCAGGCGCTCTTCGTCGACCTGCGCCTTGTTGGCGTCGACGGTCAGGTCCGCGGCGGCGATGTTGTTCCACCACTTGCCGCCGTCGAAGACCAGCTGCCGGATCTGCAGGCCGCCCGTCCAGTTGTTGAAGATGCCGAAGGGAGTGGCCTCGACCACCACGCCGTTCAGGACCAGCGAGCCGGCGCCCTGGCGGATGCGGGTGACGCTGGCGTTGAAGTCGACGCGCGGCAGGATGGCCGAGCGGCTGATGACCAGATCCTGCTCGGACGAGAGCTGCAAGAGCGCTTGCTTGCGCAGGTCCGGGTTGCGCTGCAGCGCGGTCTGGATCGCCTGCTCGAGCGTGAACTGCTGAGGCTCGGCGAACGCGGCCGCCGAAGCCAGCATGGCTGCAATGAAGACGCGAGACACTGAATTACCCCCCCACCGCGACGGTAGTCAGAAGACGCCAGCACGTCCAGGCCACCAGGGTGCCCGTGAGCGCGCGCCGCATGGGCACGTCGCCCGCGAAGTGAACCCCGAAGCCCAGCAAGATGGCTCCCCAGAGTGAGAAAAAGTCGAAGGAGGAGGCGAGCTTGAGCGCCGGACCCTGCAGCGTATTGCCCAGCGCTGCCAGCACCGCGGCGAGATCGCGGGGCGCCAGGACGGGCTTGTCCGCCGGAATGGCCGAACGGCTGAAGGCCGAGACCGCGTCGAGCACGCTGGCGATGGCCCCGGGCAAGAGCGCCGCCGCGGCCACCGGCACCACCGCCCGGCCCTTGATCTTGCCCTTGAGAAACCAGACCAGGAAGACGACCGACAGCGCCCCGAAACCCAGGGAGACGGGGGCCTTGAAGACGCCGGCGGCGACGATCTTCACCTGCGCCAGGCGCTCGTCGCTCTTGGCCTCGTCGTCGACCTGCTTGTCGCTCATCTCGGTGAGCTTGCCGTCCTTGTCCAACCGGGCCAGCGTGGTGGCGCGGGCATCGATGCGCGAGGACTGTGCAAAAGCCGAGAGAAAGGCGCAGAGGAAGGCCACCAGAAAGGCCAGCTTTGCCGTGCCGATGCGCGCCTGGCGCTCCATGCCCGTCTCCGGCGCGACCAGGGCCAAAAGCGCCGGCGGCACGGTGCGCGGTTCGGTTTGTGGCAGCTCGGCTTCGGTCGACACGTTCACTCTGGACCTCCGGACGCCCGTCTTACGGCGCCCCCGGGGTTCTATTTCGGATGTTGTGACTTCACGCCCGCAATGGCGTTAGCATGCTGGCCATGCGGCACCTTCTTCCCCCGCGGCAAACGATCTGGCTGCTCGTCGCGGGCCTCTTCTGCCTCATGGCAGCTGGTTTTGCCAGCATGCGCAAGTTCGGTCCACCGCGCGGGCATGTGTACGCCGCGCTGCCGAGCCGAAGCGCCAGACCCTGAGGCTGAAAGCTTAAGCGCTCTTTCGCCTTGGGCGGGTGCGGCTAGTCGTTGTAGCTGCTCGCCTGGAAGCTCTCGGGCTTGTCGTCGGCCTCGGAAGCTTCGGGCTGCTCGCCGGCCAGCTGGTGCAGCAGCGACTCCAAGAGCGGCGCGCCGGG
Organism: Myxococcales bacterium; assembly: GCA_036271755.1. Classification (GTDB taxonomy): domain Bacteria; phylum Myxococcota; class Myxococcia; order Myxococcales; family 40CM-4-68-19; genus 40CM-4-68-19. The sequence goes on from DATBAA010000350.1 coordinate 13,434, forward strand.
CAGCTCGCCCACGGCCTCTTCCAGCCGCCGGGCAAAGCCGCGCGCGGCCCGGGTGCGATCGACCTTGAAGCCGCCCCGCTCCAGCTCGTCCAGGAGCGGCTTGGCGGCCAGAAGGGCCCTGGTGGAGGTGGCGATGAGCCGGGTGCGGATCTTCCACAGCCGCGCTCCAGAGGGGTCTTCGATGACGGTCGCGGCCAGGCGGCGGGCCTCCGCGCCGCGCTGGGTGTCGTTCTCGCGCAGGCGGGTGAAGAGCAGCTGCAGCGGCGGATACTTGATGGTGCGGAAGAGCAGATCCTCGATCTCCGGCATCACGCACTCGCGAACCACCATGTCGAGCGCGGCGAGCAGCTCGTCGTCGTGGCGCGAGAAGAGCTGCGCCATGTTGGCGATGCCTTCCGGCAGCTGGCGTGCCGCGGCGGCAGGGAAGCGTTCGCGGAAGAAGATGAAGAGATCCATCCAGGCCATGGCGCGGTGGGTGCGCAGGCGGAAGTGCTCGACCGCGCCGCGCGGCATGCGCAAGAAGCCGTCCTGATCCTGGATGGCCTGCCCGCTGCGCAGCAGCTGCGGCACCGGCAGGAGCGTGGTGGCGGCGTGGTCGGTGTGGACGAGAAAAGCGAGCGCCGCGCAGGTTGCTTCCTGGGCCGCGATGGCCGTCTCCAGCGCCCAGCGCGCCAGCGCCTCCGACGGTACGCGAATCTCCTGCGGCTCTTCGTGCAACCGGCGCATGCTGTCTCTCCTTCGAAAGCGCGTGTTTGTACGGCGTAGAAATCTGTATGCAAGTGAATAACAGGGCTTCGGCCCCTCTTATTCTCGACGCACCGCGCCCTTCCCCTAAGGCGCGACTGCTCTAAGGCGGTTGGCTGCTCGACCCCGGAGCGGGCCTCCGGGTGCCACCCGATTCGACCGAAGGCCGCTCCGTGCTAG
>DATBAA010000351.1:0-6925 GCA_036271755.1 Myxococcales bacterium
GGTGGAAAGCCGCCCGGCGAGCGGCCGCGCCTCTACCACAACAACAAGGACGGCACCTTCACCGACGTGACGCACGAAGCGCACCTGGACCAGCTCATCCTCGCCATGGGCGCGAACTTCGGCGATCTGGACAACGACGGCTACCCCGACTTCTACCTGGGCACCGGCTCGCCGGTCTTGAGCATGCTGGTGCCCAACAAGATGTTCCGCAACCACCAGGGAAAGTTCTTCCAGGACGTCACCACCTCGGGCGGCTTCGGCCACTTGCAGAAAGGCCACGCCATCGCCTTTGGCGACATCGACAACAGCGGCAACCAGGACGTGCTGGAGAACATGGGCGGCGTCTTCAACAGCGACAAGTTCTGGCTCGCGCTCTACAAAAACCCCGGCCACGGCAACCACTGGGTGAAGCTGGCGCTGACGGGGACGAAGGCGAACCGCTTCGCCATCGGCGCCCGGATCCGCGTGGTGATTTCGGAGGACGGTGTGAAGCGGGAGATCTTCAGCCAGGTCGGCAGCGGCGGCAGCTTCGGCGCGTCGAGCGTGCGGCCGCACCTCGGCGTCGGCAAGGCCACCGCAATCGAGCTCCTGGAGATCAAGTGGCCCGGCAGCGGCACCATCCAACGCTTCGAAAACCTCGCCGCGGACAAGACCTGGGAGATCCGCGAAGACCGCGCGGAGGCGCGGCAAGCGGGGGCGAAGACGGCGGCGCGGTGAATTCTCCTACTTTGCGCGGCTTGACAAAACATACCCAATTGGATATATAAAACCCGTCTGAGCGCGCTCCCCGCTGCAGAACGGGCAGGCTCGCGGCCCATGTTCGAAATACGCACGGGCGGCTTTCGCACGTACTGCGTCGTCCGGGCACAAACGTCGTGGGTGCTGCACGTCGGAAAAAAGCAGGACCAGCGGCGCGACATTCTCGTTGCCGCGAAGAGAATGGCGCTCGTCCAGGGAGATTGACGATGGCAAAGAAGAAGGCTGCACCGATGGGGATCGATGGCGACGCCTTCTTGGCGGCACAATTGGCCGAGCCTGCCTTTCGCCAGGCCTTCGAGCAGCGTCGCCTGATTCACGAAGTGGCGCTCGCCGTGAAAGGAATGCGCCTCGCTGCGGGGCTCACCCAGGCCCAGCTCGCCAAACGCATCCAGTCGAACCAGCCGATGATCGCACGCATCGAGAAAGGGCTTGATCAGCGCACGCCGCAGTTCGACACCTTGCAGAGGATTGCCGGGGCGCTCGGCCGTCAGCTCAAGCTCGTCTTCGTGATGCCCACCAAGAAAACGAAAACGAGCATCGTCGAGGTGGAGACCTCCGCCCGGCGCACCCGGAAGAGGAGCAGCGAGGCGCAGGCCGCAGCGGAATAAACGGGCTAACCCTTCGTCAGCGTGTACCGCCCCGGACCGAGCTTCACGCCGCCGATCACCGAGCTCTCCCCGTTCGGCCACCGCACCGAGATCGACTCCACCGCCGGCCAGTTCCCCAGCCCGAAGAAGGCCAGCGGCGCGTCGAACGACTGGTACCCGCCGCTCGCCTTGATCTCCCGCTCCTGCTTGCGCCCGTCGGCCGACTTGATCTCGATGCGAGCCCCGATGGCCTGCCGGTTCTGCGAGCTGCGATCGTTCAAGGACAGCTGGAAGCCCGGCCCCTTGGGCGCGTCGTTGCGGAAGATCACCGGCGTGAGCTGGAACGGATGGGTGATGATGTCCAGGTCGCCGTCGGCGTCGAAGTCGGCGTAGACGTACGCGCCGGTGGGGACGTGATCCTCGAGGCCGAAGCTCTTGGTCTCCTCCTTGAACGTCGTCCCTTCCTGGTTGCGATAGAAGGTGGCCGAGACGCTGCCCGGCCGCAGCCGCGAGCCTTGCGAGATGTAGAGGTCCTGCCAGGTGTCGTTGTCCAGGTCGGCGAACTTCGCGTTCCAGGTCCAGCCGCCGAAGCCCGCGTGCCACTCGTTGGTGATCTCGCTGAAGCCCTTCTCGCCCGGCGCGAAGAGCAGGTTGCTGTGCTTCATCTGCGGCATCTCGTCGGCGTAGGTGACGTCCGACTGCTCGTGGTCCATCGGGCTCTTGGCGACGGCCGCGCAGACGTCGACCATGGCGGTGAAGTCCTTGGGGATCTTCGCGCACTCCTCCAGGATCTCCGCCTTGTCCGCGCCCAGCGACGGCAGCCGCGCCAGCACCCGGAACCAGTGGTGCGAGATCACCACGCAGTCGCGCTGCTGCGTCGCGTCCGGCAGCTTCAAGCAAGGATCGATGTCGTTCAGGTTCCAGGCGCTGATGGAGGTGACCTGGAAGCGCGCGGCCGTGTCGCAGCGCGCCCGCTCGGCCAGGTCGGGATAGATCTCGCAGTTGCCCACCGGCGCGGAGAGCCGCTGCGCCATCTGGTTCACGGTGCCCATGGCGATCTGCCCCAGGTACACCTCGTCGTGGCCGTCGTTCTTCAGGTCCGCGCTGTCGGCCGACATGGTGGTGTTGGTCGAGCGCGGAAAGGGGCTGCCCGCGGCCTTCACCGGCCGCAGCGTGCCCTTGTCGTTGAGGAAGACGCGGTCGGGCTCGTCGAAGTCGTTGCCCACGTAGAGGTCCGGCCAGCCGTCGCCGTTCAGGTCGGTGAAGAGCAAGGTGAGCGTGTCGCCTTCCGGCCCGGGCATCACTTCCGGCTCGAACTTGCCGCCGCCGCGGTTGTGCCAGATGCGGTTCACGGCCGGCGCCGGATAGAAGAAGCGCGGCCCCGAGGTGCTGGCGCCGGTGACGATGTCCACCTTGCCGTCGCGGTCGATGTCCGCGAAGGCCACCGAGGTGATGGCCACCTCTTCGCCGCGCGGAAGCTCGACGTGCGCCTTGGCCGAGAAGTCGCCGTCGCGGTTGAAGAGGATGTGGCAGCCCTGCCCCCAGCCGCAGAAGAAGAGGTCGGGCGCGCCGTCTCCGTCGAGATCGACCAGCGCGACGACGGTGATCAGCCAATCCTTCATCGCCGGAAAGTCCACCGCCTGCTGCGCGAAGCGGCCGCCGCCCAGGTTCAGGTAGAGGAAGACGCCATAGTTGGTGGCCACCGCCACGTCCGGCCAGCCGTCGCCGTTCAGGTCGGCCACCGCGATGCCACCCTGGTGCATGGGCCCGGTCTGCATCATCAAGTAAGGACGCGGCATGGGCAGCCGCTCGAAGCCGGCGCTGGCGCCGTCGATGCGGGTGAAGATCTTCCCGGAAGCGTTCGCGCTGGGCGCGAGGAACGGCGCGGAGGTCAGCGTCAAGCCGTTCGCCGCCCAGACTTGCGAGGCAGCGGGCAGCGGCTGCGGCAGGCCGCGCAGATCGGCCGCGCTGCGCCCCGCGGGCAGCACCATGGGCGGCGCCTTCGGAGCAGGAATCTCCTCGAGGAGCGCGGCGGCCTGGTGGACGGTGCGCAGGTCCTCCCAGCGAAAGACCACGTTGGCGATGCTTCCCGCGATGAGTCCCAGGACGAGCACGGCCACGCCCGCCACCGCGGCGATGCGCCAGGAGAGCGTCGTGCCGATGAGGCTAGCCGCATAGACGCTGTAGAGCGCCAGCGTCACCAGCAGCGTCGCCACCACGTACATGGGCACGCCGGCGTTCCAGAGCACCGCGCACACCACCACGTCGAAGGCGATGGGCACCGGCAGGAGCGTCCCGAACGTCGCCACCACCAGCAGGACCAGCGCGTTGGGCCAGAAGCCGTCCACCTGCGCGATCTGCGCCACGTGCGACCAGGGCAAGAACTCGACGATGACCGCGCCGAAGAGTCCGGCCAGCGCCATCAGCGGCAGCGAAAGCCGGATGACCGTCCAGAGGTTCTTCCCGTAGCGCATCAGCACCCAGCCGAGCGCGTGGAAGAGACCCTTGGGCGCGTCGCCGGCCGGCGTCAGCAGCGCGTCGGACATCTTGGTGAAGGAGCCCTCCATCCACTGGAAGATGCGCAGCCCGGGCGGCTGCGCGGCGGCGCGCACGGTGTGCCGCCACCCGGGCCGCTCCGAGAGCTTGGAGAGCTGCGGCACGACGATCAGCGCCATGATCAGGCTGGTCGCGACCTTGAGCGCCGCCAGGTACCAGGGAAAGAGCGTCAGCAGCATGCCCAGCACGATGACGTTGAAGCTGGGCGAGGCGAACATGGTGGCGAGCGCGGTCTCCACCGTGCTGCCGCCGCGCAACATCGCCTGGCCTATGGGCGCCGCGCAGTTCACGCACACACCCAGCGGCGCGCCGATGAAGAGCCCCTTCAGGGAGCCGGCGAACTTGCCGCCGCGCGGCCGCGGCAAGAGCGGAATCAGGGTGAGGAACGCCGCGGCGAGCAAGATGCCGAAGGTCATTCCCTGCTTGTTGGTGATGGCCCACTCTGCCGCCACCCAGAGGACGCGCTTGCCCTTCTCGTCGGCGCGCGGCTCGGGGAAGTGGGCCTCGAAGCCCAGCGGCGTAGAGAGCGCTTCGTCCGGGTCGGCGCCGGCTTTGCTCTGCAGGGCTGGATAGCGCGAACCCAGCCAGAAGATGCCGCAGATGACGGCGATGACGAGGCCGATGAGGACGATGCGCGCATCGATGCGGCTGCGCGCCGGGGTCGTTTCGACGGAGGCGGTTTGCAAGAGGCCGCCAGTTACACATGGCTTTCACCGGCCAGTCAAAGCAGAATGCGTTACGACTTACACATGAACCTATCGCAACAAATCGCTCTACTAATGAGCCTCGCGCTCTGCGCCTGCTCGTCCTCTTCCGCGCCGCAGGCCGCCGAACCCGACGCCGGGGCCGATGCGGGGCTGCTCACCGACCTGGCCGGAATGACCGCGAAGACCGATTTGAGCGACGGCGGCTACGGCGACGCCCTGCCCCGGCTCTCGCAGAGCGACCTCGCGCTCTTCGCGGCTGGACGCGCGGCGTTCATCCACCAATTCAGCGCGGCCGACGGCCTCGGGCCGGTCTTCAACGCGGCCTTCTGCTCCAACTGCCACGACGCGCCGCCGGCCATCGGCGGCACCAACCAGCGCGTCGAGCGGCGCTACGGCCACCGCAACACGGACGGCAGCTTCGACCCGCTGACGGCCCAAGGGGGAACGCTGCTGCACGACACGGGCATCGGCGCGGTGGACGGCGGCACCTACGCCGGAGAGACCATTCCGGCCGCGGCCAACGTGGTGGCCGGACGCCGCACCCAGCCGGTCTTCGGCCTCAGCCTCGTCGAGGCCACTCCCGACTCGAGCTTTCGCGCCATCGCCGCGTATCAGGCGGCGCATTCGCCGGCGGCGGCCGGCCGCGCCGCGACCGTCACCGACTTGAGCACCGGCCTTCCGGCGGTGGGACGCTTCGGGTGGAAGTCGGCTATTGCCACCCTCTTCCAGTTCTCGGGAGACGCCGCGCTCAACGAGATGGGCATCACCAGCCCGCAGTTCCCCAACGACGTGTGCCCGAACGGCGATTGCAGCAAACTCTCCTACAACCCCGCGCCGGGCATGAACGACCCGGGCGGCGTCTTCGTCGCGCAGTTCAACGACTTCATGCAGTTCCTCGGGCCGCCGCCCGCGCCCACGCTCAGCGGCGCTGCGATCCAAGGCCAGCAGGTCTTTGCTTCAATTGGTTGCGCAGTGTGTCACCTACCTTTGCTCGTCACCGGTCCGAACACGAACCCTGCTTTCGATCAAATCGCCTACCACCCCTATTCGGACTTCCTGCTCCACGACATGGGCTCGCTGGGCGACGGCATCTTGCAGGCCGACGCGCAGCCGGGCGAGATGCGCACCCAGCCGCTCTGGGGACTCGGAAAGCAAACCGCGCTGCTGCACGACGCGCGAACCGCGTCGCCCAGCGAGGCCATCGCCGCTCACGACGGACAGGGAAAATCTTCTCGAGACGCCTTCGCCGCGCTGAGCGACGACGACCGCGCGGCGCTGCTGGAATTCCTCGCCGCGCTTTGAAGCGAGCGCCTGCTGAAACATTCGCATGCGAATTCGCATGCAACATTCAGAAATTCCCGGGGTGCGTAACCGATGACGCGGCTACCGAATCCGGCCGGATCGCGTGGGCATACGTATTATGATGCCGAACTAAAGCAACTCACTGCCGTTACTAATCACCAAATCTCGACGCAGTGGGACTTGAAGCCACCCGTTTAAACCGCGAAAAGCTCAGGACACTCGAACGGGGACTCGAGCGCCAAAGAAACGGCCGGCCGTGTCTTCGCACCGAATCGAAAACCTAAGAGGGTCAATACATGACGAAGCTGCAGCAGACTGGACTCTTCGCCGCGCTGGTAGCCATGGGCAGCTCACTCTCGGCGGGCGCCGCCGTGCCATCGGCTACCTGCGCCCGAACCACCGACCGTCCGGAGACGGGCGTGTCGGGAGAAACCAACGCAGCCGACCGCGCCAAGGCATCGGCGGGGTTCAAGTGCAACGCCGATCTAGTCGGCCAGTACCAGGGTGACGGCGCCAGCTGGCAGCTCACCGCCTGGAAGACGTGCGCCTACTTCGACCAGCGTAACAACGCCACCGCCGGCGCCGAAGTCGAAAAGAATCCCGGCGTCGTCGTCGTCGACGTGAGCGATCCGACGCACCCCACGCCCACCACCTGGCTGAGCGACCCGGCCATGATCGACCCCTGGGAGTCGCTCAAGATCAACCCGGCCCGGCAGCTCCTCGCCGGCGGCCAGCGCCCGCTGGGTGGCGTCGAGTCGCCCTCGATCCCCGGCGATCTCTTCACCGTTTACGACATCTCCGCGGACTGCAAGCACCCGGCGCTCAAGGCCAGCGTCCACCTGCCCGGCAGCTTCGGCCACACCGGCCAGTTCACGCCCGATGGTCTGACCTACTACATCACGCCGCTGCAGAACGCGCCCAGCATCCTGGCCGTCGACGTGACCGATCCGACCGCCCCGGCCGAGATCGCGGGCAGCCTCGTGACCGTCCACTCCCCCGTCGGCACCACCACCG
>DATBAA010000352.1:0-2426 GCA_036271755.1 Myxococcales bacterium
GCTCGGGCGGCACGCGGATGTTGCCGCGGGTCCAGTCGAGCCAGCCCTCCTCGAGCGCCGAGAGCTCGTTCTGCCGCAGCAGGCTCCAGAAGAGCACGGTGTAGATGCGGTGCGCGCGGTCCTCGCCCAGCTGCACCAGCGCCTTCAAGAACTTGTCGCGCTGCGCGGCCGTCATGGCGGAGATCTTCTTCTGCTCGGCGCGCTGGTCCTTCGTCGACGGACTCTTGATCACCGGCTCCGACGCGATGACGCCGAGCTCGCGGCAGTAGGTCAAGAAGTGCCGGAGCGTGTTCGCGAGGTGCGCCAGGCTGCGCGAGCCCAGCTTGCCGCCGGCGCGCTTGTGCAGCTCGCGCTTCGCCTGCTCCCAGGCCTCGGTGGTGATCTCGTCGACGCGCGTCCAGCGGCTGAGGATGTAGCAGTTGAGGTCCGTCTCGTATCTGCCGACGTGCCGGCCGTCGTGGCCCTGGTAGCGCTCCTCCTCGAGCCGGATGAAGTCGGCGACGAGCTGGCTCAGCGTGAGGGCGGCGGCGACTTCGCGGGGAACTGCACCACCGACGCCTCGGGCGCCGCGCGCGCGGCATTCCTCGAGATATAGCGCTGCCGCTTCTCGGTTAAACGCTTCTCGATCTCCGCTACGCGCGACGCTCGTTGGCGCCGACCAGCGGCGTCCGTTGATCGTGGCTCTGACCCAGAGGAAGGGAGAGTCCTTGCGGGGCCATGGTCTCGGGCCTGCGGGATGGCGGGGGATGGCGGTACCTCACGGTGTGCGCGCTGCCACGTGCGCAAGTCCTCGATCAGCCAGGTCAGCTTCGCGCCTCCGCGCACGCAGGGCAACTCCAGCCGCGGCCCGTCGTCGAACCAGCTGGTGCTGCCGCCCAGGAAGGCCGCCGCGCACGCACGGCAGAGGCCCTCGGCCTGGCGCTGGCGGCAGGTGCCGGGCGGGTGGTCGCGCTTGCTGGCGGCCGGGTCGGTCATGCGCAGGGGCCTCCAGCGATCGACCTTGATGTGTCAGACCCCTCGGGTAAGGTGCCGGCATGCCCCACGGTCCGGTCGAGCGCGAGTCGTGGCTGAAGATGCTGGCGGATGCCCTCCGCGAGATTGGGCTGCTGTACCTGGTCTTCGGCATTCTCGACGCGCAGATCGAGGCGCGTAAACAGCCGAACGAACCCTTGGACTTCAAGTGGTTTGGCTTCGTCTTCGGCGTTAGTGCTATTTTCTGGTTGATCGGCGCCGTCTTCGAACGGCTCCGGCGGGAGTGAGCGATGGGTCAATACAGCTACATCATCTTCGGCGCCATCGTCGCGGTCGGCGGAGCCCTGGTCGGCTCCGTGCTGCTCTACTTCGACCGCCGGAAGCATCCCAAGAACGAAGCCTGAGCAATGCAAGAGCCCTACATCATCGGTGGCGTGCTGATCGCCGCGCTCGGCATTGTCGCGGGCTCCATCCTCGTCTACTTCGATCGGCGCAAGCATCCCGCCGAGAAGAAGCGCGAAGCCTAAGCGGAGCAGCGTCACGGCCGGCCTCCGCTCTTCGCTGCCGTGCTCTCGCGGCGCGCACGATGCGCGAGATCCGAAGAGGTGTGGCCGCCGCAGAAGCGCGATGGCGTCGCCGGCCGCGTTCGGCTGATGAACAGCACGGCCTTCTGCTCGCAGTCGGGGACGGCGCAGAGCACGCCCTGGTCTCTCGCGATCTTGAGCAGCACATCGCCGCGGGCCCGGGCCATCGCTTCCGCGTCGCGCAGCGCGCCGACCTCGAGGCTGAGCGCCGCCAGCAGGGTCTCCGCGTTGCGGTGGGCGCGCGACCTGGCGGCGGTCCAGAGCAGGTAGCGGCGGCGCAAGTACGACCAGGCGCGCGAGCTGAGCCAGAAGAGCGCGGCCAGGAGCGCGAGGCCGCCGGCGACCAGCAGCGCCGCGCTCACCACGGTGGTGAAGACGTCGGCCAGCGCCTGCACCATCACGATTCCTTTCCGCTCGCGTTCGCTCGGCGTCGCAGGACCTCGCGCAGGAGCCGCGCGATCCGCCGCCTGTCTGGACCAGAGAAGTAGCGGGTCTGCAGCTGCTCTTGCAGCAACTCCACCTCGAGGACGTGCAGGTCCTCATCCTCGCCCGGCTTGCTCCCGTCCAGTTCGTCGAGCTTCTCCAGCCGCTTCTCGCGGCGGGCATCCGCAATCGACTGCAGCTCTTTCTCCAAGCGCTGGCCGACGAGGCGCGCGATCTGCGGTTCGTCGCCGCCGGGGCATGTGGCAATCACGACGATGTCGCTCACGGTGAGCTCGTCGTCGAAGGCGATTTCGACGCGCGCGACCTTCACGCCGAAGAGCCGTTGCGAGGCCGCGGCGACGTCTTGGAGGCGGGCGATCTCCTGATCCGCCGCTGCCAGCTCGTCCAGCAGCGCTGGTAAGGCGTTCCGCGCCGCGACCACCAGCC
>DATBAA010000353.1:0-5804 GCA_036271755.1 Myxococcales bacterium
GAGCCGCCAGGCAGGCCAGTCGTGTCCGCCCGGCTCGGGAAAGACGTGGGACGGCTGCATGGCGGCCGCCAGCAGGCCGTGGCTGCCGTGCATGCCGTCGCCGTTGCCGAAGCCCAGGTAGAGCGCGGGGCGGTCGCCCTCTTTGGCTGCCGCGCGATCCTGCAGCCAGAGCCAGAGCGCGCGCTCGTCGCGCTTGCCGGTGGCCTCTTTCGGAACCCACGCTTTCAGCCCCCCTTGTTGCTCGATCTCGTCCCGCACTTCGCCCTCGCCCAGATAAGGCGCGATGAGAAAGACCCCGTCGAATTGATCGGCATGATGCGCGCCGAACTCACCGGCGCCGTATCCGCCCATCGAAGCGCCGGCCAGCCAGATGTGCTCGTAGCCGCGCAACACGGCGGGCTCGACCACGTCGCCGCCGAATCGCTCGGGGAAGGTCCACTTTGCGTAGTAGCCGAAGGTGGCGCCGGCCGCTTCGATGTCCACGTCGAGGCGCCGCGAGCGCAGCTCTTTGACGAAGCCCTCTTTGTCGAAGACCTCCGCGTCGTCGCCCCGGCCGGGCAGCAAGATGATCAGGCACTTCGCGCGGTGGTCGGCCGCGGCCGGGTAGCGCAGCACCGGCATCGGCGTTGGCGCGGGAAAGAGAAACGCGAAGGCCTGGCAGCCGGAGCAGAGGAGGACGAGCAAGACGGCGACGCGCATCGTGACAGGGAATCCGGCTGCTTTGCGTAAAGCAATCGTGGATTGCCCCGTTTGTTCAACAAGCACGTCTCTAACCCGGAGAAGGAAATGGAAATGAAGACTTCGATGCTGGCCGTCGCGCTGCTGCTCGCAGGTTGCCGCGGTCCCGGATACAGGATCATCAAGCAGGCGCCCGCGACCGATCTGGCGGGCAAGACCACCTTCGCCATCGCGCCCGTCGACTATTCGCAGGGCGACGTCGCTGGGCTGACCGAGGCTGAATACTCGGCGTCTCAAGACGAGAACGGCAAGCACCAGTGGGCCGACGTGAAGTCGGGCATCGACCAGGACTTCAGCGAGGCCGTGGCCTCCAAGGGCGGCGGCCTCACCTTCGTGAAGGCCGGGGTGCAGGCCGCGCTCTTGGTGAAGCCCATCGTCCGCTCGCTCAAGCCCGGCTCGTTCATGGGCACGAGCCATCTGCGGCTGGCGGTGCAGATCACCACCCCGGACGGCGCCATCCTCGACGAGATCGAGCTGGCCAACGGGACGCACGGAAACATCTACAACCCCACCGACGAGAAGCGGCTGCGCAACGACGCGGAGACCATCGGAGAAAACGTCGGCCGCTATCTGTCGAGCCGCGCCAAGCCTTAGTCGCGCTACGCATTGCTCTTCTGAAATAGCGCACTGAGACAAGAGCGGGCCGGGGCCGTCTACCCAGCGATGCCCGCCCTTGCCGAATCGAGACAGCCCGCCGCCGCAGGTATCGAGGTCGTAGTCACTGGCTTGGGGCTGGTGCTGCCGGGCTGCGATCATCGCGATCGATTCTGGGACCAGCTTCGCGACAACGACTCGCAGCTGCGCCTCCTTCCCGATCCGGCGGGCGGCGGCGCGGTGGCCATGGGCTGGATCGTCGACTTCGACGCCGGCAGATACCTCTTCGACGTCGACGAGCGCTTCTACTCGCGCCACAGCCGCTCGGTGCAGATGTACCTGGCGGCGCTCCTCCTTTCGCGCCGCGACGCGGGCCTGGATCTCTCGCGCTGTGACAGCGAGCGCGTCGGCCTCTTCCAGGGCACCTCGCGCGATTCGTTTGCCTGGTGGCAGGGCCGCGCCAAGACGGAGAAGTTCACCCGGCGCGATCTGGTGGCGGGCATGCCCTCCATTGGCGTCGGGCTGGCCGCGTCCATCTTGCACAGCCAGGGGCCGTCGTGCAGCTTCTCGGCGTCGTGCTGCTCTGGCGCGGTGGCCATCGGCCATGCCTATCGCGAGATCGCGGCGGGCGAGGTGGACGTGGCCTTTGCCGGCGGCCACGACGCCGCGCTCTGCGCACCCCTCTTCGCCATGTACCGGCACGCCGGATTGCTCAGCGAAAGCCAGGATCCGGGCCAGGCCATTCAACCCTTCGCGGGCAGCGCCGGGAATGCGTTTGGCGAAGGCGCGGTGGTGCTGACGTTGGAGAGCCGCCGCCATGCCGAGAAGCGCGGCGCAACGATCCTGGCCTCCATCGCCGGGTTCAGCTACGGCAACGCCGGCTCGCACCCGACGCACGTCGATCGATCGGGCGATCGGCCGGCGCGGCTCATCCGCTCGGTCCTGGCGCAAGGCCAGCTCTCGGCGGACGAGGTCGGCGCGGTGGTCGCGCACGGCAACGGCGTCCCGCAGAGCGATCGCTCCGAGCTGGCCTACATGAACCGCGTCTTCGGCGAGCGCGCCTCAGCCGTTCCGCTCGTCACCACCAAGCCGCTCTGGGGGCACACGCTGGGCGCGTCCAGCGCGGTCAACGTCGCGGCGGCCGTGATGATGGTCCACCACGGCATCGTCAGCTCTTCCGGGGTGCACGCCTTCGAGGGCGGCGCGACTCCCATCTCCTCGGGCATGCGCTTGCCAACGCCCGTGGTGGTTTGCATGAGCCTCGGCATCGGCGGCAACAACGCCGCGGTCCTGGTGCGCTCGAATGCTCCCCCGCACCGCCGGGCGAACCCGTGATCGACGCGCCGCTGGCCGACGCCATTCGAACCTTCGTCGAACCGGGCGACCACCTCCACTTCGCCTCGACGCCCAGCCGCTCCAACGTGGCCATCCGCGAGCTGGCGCGGCAGTTCCGCCACAAGCGCCCGGGCTTCCTGCTCAGCACCAGCGGCTTCCATTCCACCGCGCACCTGCTCGCCGCGCTGCGCCTGGGCCGCACCTACCTGGGCTGCTTCTTCGGCGACAACTGGCCGTCGCCGCGGCCGAACCCGCTCTACACGCGGCTGGCGCGCGAGCTGGTGGATCTGGAGCACTGGTCCTTGCTCACCTACGTCGAAGCCTTTCGCGCCGGCGCGCTCGGACACGGTGAGGCCCCGACGAACTCGCTCGCCGGCACCGATCTGGGCGCCGACCTGGCCAAGCGCGGAAAGTTTCGCGCCGAAGGTTTCGTGAAGGCCCTGCGCGCCGACGTGACCTTCGTGCACGCGCCGTTCGCGGACGAGCAGGGCAGGGTGCTCTTCTCGCCGCCCTATGGCGAAGGCTTCTGGTCCGCGCTGGGCGCGCGCAAGGGCGTCATCGCCACCGTCGAGCGCATCGTCTCGCCGGGCTTCGCGGCGCAGCATCCCGAGGCGATCAAGATTCCTTCGTCGAAGTTCCTGGCGGTCTGCGTGGAGCCGTTTGGCGCGCACCCGCAGCCGCTCTACGTCTCGCCGGCCTTCGAAGGCGCCGCCCGCAAGCCGCTCGGCTATGCCGACGATCGCGAGCAGTACGAGCGCTGGCGCGGCTTTGCCACGGACGAGAAAGCTTGCGAGGCCTTCGCCGACGAGGTCCTGGGCGCCGAGCGCATGCGGCTCGCGTACCACTCCTTCGCGGGCCCCGAGCGCTTGCAAGCCTTGCGCGATCAGGGGCGCCGCAGCTGCGTCAAGAGCGAGACTCCGCGCAGCCGCAACGCCGAACGGATGGTGCGCCTCGCGGCCTATGTCATTGGCAGGCGGGTGCGGACGCAGCGGCATCGCTCCATCCTCGCCGGCATCGGCAACGCGTTCTTCGCGGCGCAGCTGGCAAAAGCCGGCGTTCCAGTGATGGTCGAGACGGGCCTCTTCGACGTCGCCTGCCGCGGCGACTGCGACGGCTTTCTCCTCTCGCATGACCACATCGCCTCGGCCCGGCGGCTCTCGTCCGTCGAGGACGTGCTCGGCACCCTGGCTTGCGGCGCGGGAAACGACTGCCTGGGTGTCATCGGCGCCGCGCAGGTCGACGCCGCCGGCGCGGTGAACAGCACCCAGCTCGCGGACGGGACCGTGCTGGTGGGCTCCGGCGGTGCCAACGACATCGCCTCCGCCGCCGAGGAAGTGATCGTCGTCGCCGCCGGCGATCGGCTGATGAAGCGGGTGGACTACGTCACCAGCCCGGGCCAGCGCGTCGTCGCCATCGTCACCGACCGGTACGTCCTCGAGCGCGAGCCCGGCGAGCGCTGGCGCATGACGGCGCGGATCGCCGGCGCGGATGCTGCCTGCCCGTGGGTCGTCGACGTCTCTTCCGTCCGCACCGTCCAGGAGAGCGCGCTCTTCGAAGGAGCTTTGCAATGACCGTCTCAATCACCGGCGTCGGCGCGTACCTGCCGAAGCGCATGCTCTCCAACCTTGATCTGCCGCCGCTCGATGCGCCCTTGACCGCCGAAGAGCTGGAGAAGATCGGCGTCGACCGCCGCGGCTGGGCCAGCGAGGCCGAGGGAATCGCCGAGATGGCCGCGGAAGCCGCGCAGTTGGCCCTGGCGCGCGCGGGCCTGGACGCCTCGGAGCTGGACTTGATCGTGCTCAGCAACTGGACCCGGCGCCGGTACATTCCGGAGTTTGCTCCCAGGCTGCAGGCCTTGCTGGGCGCGCACCAGAGCGTCGCCTTCGACCTCTGCTGCGCCTGCGCCGGCTTTCTCTACGGCCTGGGCATCGCGCACTCGTTCTTCCAGGGCGGCCGCTTCTCCAAGGCATTAGTCGTCGGCTCGGAGACCACCTCGCGCCGCGCCCGCCCGGGCAGCAAGGGCACCGTCATTTTGGGCGACGCGGCGGGCGCCATGGTGCTGCAGCAGGACGCCGGCCGGGGCGGGAGGCTTCTCGACTACGAGCTGGCCACCAAGGGCGCGCAGCACCACATCATGGACATCAGCGACGAGGGCTACGTCCGCACGCACATCACGCAGGGCGAGCTCAACCAGCTGGCGGCCACCTCCATTGCCGGAGTCGCCGGCAAGCTGCTGGCCCGCAACAACCTCACGCTGGCGGACATCGATTGGATCGTCCCGCACTCGGGCACCGCCGGCGTCCAGCGCTCGCTGGTCAAGGCCTTGAACCTGCCGCCGGCGAAGGTCCTCACCAACTACGCGCAGGTCGGCAACGTCTCCTCGGCGTCCATTCCCACGGCGCTGCAGCAGTTCGTCGCCGAAGGCCTGATCAAGCCGGGCCAGCTGATCCTCTCGGCGGCGGTTGGAACCGGCTGGTACGCGGCCGGCGCGCTCTATTCACTGTGAAAGGGAAATCAATGACGGTGGCTCAAAATCTGTCCATCTCGCGGCAGTTCTACGAGGAGTACGATCGCGGCAATCGCGAGGGCTCGCAAAGCCTCCTCGCCCCGGACTGCCTCGTGCACCTGCCGGGCGAGGAGAAGCCGCTCGATCGCGAGGCCTTCGCGAAGGCGAGCGCGGTGTTCAGCGAGGCGTTCGCGGAGAGCCGCACCAGCTTCGAGGACCAGGTGGGCGATGAAGAGGTGGCCGTCACCCGCTGGGTCTGGGAGATCACCCACGTGCGGCCGTTCCACGGCATCCCGGCCACCGGCAAACGCATCTCGATCAAAGGCGTGACCATCAACCAGATCGTCTCGGGACGGATCGCCGAGCAGTGGGTCTACTTCGACAGGCTCAGCTTCCTGCGGCAGCTGGGTGCGGCGTGAACGCGCGGGAAGGCATGAGCTGGTCGGCCGAGATCGCGGCCACCGGCTTCTACCGGCCGAAAGCCGTCGTCGACAATGACGCGTATCTCGCGGCGGCTCGATTCCCGGTCGCATGCGATCAGACCATCATGCGCACCCGCGACTGGTGCGGCGAAGGCGAGAGCACGCTGACCATGGCTTTGGGCGCGGTGCAGATGGCGCTCGCCGAAGAT
>DATBAA010000354.1:0-4854 GCA_036271755.1 Myxococcales bacterium
CACCCGGCTGACCGCGTCCGCGAAGCGTTCTTCGCCGTGCCCCGGCATCTCTTCGTCGAGCGCTACTGCACCCAGGCGAATCCGCGGATGCGGGAAGTGACCGCGTCCAACCTCGCCGAGCACCTGCCGGCCATCTACGCCAACGGCGGCCTGGGCATCCACTACGAGCCGGGAGACCCGCGGGTGGCGACCATCTCCGCGCCCTGGATCGTGCTGCAGATGCTGGAGATGCTCGATCTCCAACCCGGACAGCGCGTGTTCGAGTTGGGCACCGGCAGCGGCTGGAACGCGGCGCTGATGGGCCACCTCGTCGGGCCCTCGGGGTCGGTTGCGACCGTCGAGATCCTGCCTGGCCTGGTCGAGAGCGCGCGGCGCGGCCTCGAACGCGCGGGCATCTCGAATGTGGAGGTGGCCTTGGCCGACGGCAGCCGCGGACCCACGGATGGCGAGTTTGACAGCGCGGTCTTCACCGCGGGCGCGTCCGGCCTGCCCGCGCAGTTCTTCACCAAGGTCCGCGACGGCGGGAAGCTGATCTTCGTGCTCGCCATTCCCGGCGGCGGCAACGTCCTCATCCTCTTCCAGCGCCGGGGAGAGCTCTTCGAATCGCTCTCCACCCTGCGCTGCGCCTTCGTGCCGGTCACCGGCGGCGGGCCGGCCGCGGCCAGCGCGAATCAGCCGCTCTCGCTACCTGGGGAGCCGATCGCGAGAACGCCCTTTCCGCTTCCCGCCACCGCCGATCTGCGCTCGTACCTCTGGCTCGTCGAGCCGGGCTTCGAGGTCTGGACGGAATCCAATGGCCGCCAATCGTTTGGAATCCAGAGAGGCAACTCACTCGCCTTGATTAGAGACGGGTATTTGGAAATCCACGGCACGCCCGCGGCCTCGCACGCCTTGCGCGATCATCTGCGGACCTGGGCGAACCTGGGATTCCCGGGCCTCGCCGACTTCAAGATCACCGCCGCCCGGGAGCCGCGCGCGGGCTTGATCCTGCGCAGGCCAGAGACGGTCTTCTCCTTCCAGCCTGCATCGTGCTAATCGCAGCCCGACCTGAAAGTTGGAGACGTACCCGTGACCGAGCCCGAGCCTGAGCTGCACAGCGCCGACGTGCCCCAGGAGGACAACCTTGGAGACGTGAGGCGCTCCGTCCAGGCCATCGCCGACGGACACCACGACACCGCGAGCATCGCCCAGCGGACGCAGCGCTCGGCCCGGCACGCGGGGTACGCCATCAACGCGGCCATCGCGCTGGAGTGGATCGGCGAGCCTGACGAGTCCAAGCCCGAGGAAGAGGGCCTGGTCATCCACGAGCTGGGCAAGAAGCTGCTCGCCACCAAGGCCGGCAGCGCGGACGAGCGGAAGATCTGGCGCGAGTCGATCGAGAAGAGCTACGCGGTGGCGGCGATCGCGCCGCAGCTGCTCGGCGCAGCCGAGCCCGAGGTGAAGACCATCGCGGCCTCCATCGTGAAGCTGGCCGCGCTGGCGCAGAGCACCGCCGAGCGGCGCGCGCGCACCTTGATCGCCTGGCGCCGCCAGGCGCTGGAGCCGGGCGCCGCCTAGCGTTCCCTGCGCCGGCGACTTGCTGCCGGGCCGGCAGGCGCTCGTGCAGGGCCTGCACGGATGCACGGCGGGCGATCGATTCCTACCCTTCCGGCCATGAATGCACGAGACACCGTTGCGCTGGCAGGCTTCGGCGCGGTGACCGCCGGAGCGGCGGCGCTGGCGACCAAGGCCACGCGCGAGGCGCTCTATCCCTGGTACGTCACTCTGCAGAAGCCGCCCTTCCAGCCGCCGCGCCAGGCGTTCGCGCCGGTCTGGACCGCTCTCTACGGGCTCATCGCGGTCTCTGGATTCCGCCTCTGGCGGGCGAAGAAGAGCACGCGCCGCACCGTCGCGCTGACGCTGTGGGGCGGGCAGCTGGCGGCCAACGCGGCCTGGAGCTGGCTCTTCTTCCGCAAGCACCAGGGCAAGGCGGCCCTGGCGGACATCGCCGCGCTGGAGACGCTCATCGTCGGCACGCTCTATGCCGCGCTGAAAGTCGACGCGCCGGCGGCGACCATGCTGGCGCCCTACGCCGCGTGGGTGGCGTTCGCGGGGGTGCTCAACGAGGAGATCGTGCGGCGCAATCCGCCCAGCGCGTTCGCGGCGCACCCGTAGAAGCGATGCGGGGACCTGTGGTCAGCGCCGCCGGTTCGACAAGCCGATGCCCGCGCACGTCACGCTGCGGGTGAAGAATGACGTACCGAGCCTGCGGTCGTCGCGAAGGTTCGCGGTCATCCGCCGGTGCTTCGCGGCGGCGAAGGGGCTGCATGGCGTGCGGCTGGTGGAGCTCACCGTGATGGGCAACCACCTGCACCTGATCGTCGAGGCTGGCAGCAACGGGGAGCTCTCGCGCGGCATGCAGGGGCTGTGCATCCGGCTGGCGAAGGCGATGAACAAGGTCTTGCAGCGTAGCGGCGGCAAGATCTTCGCCGATCACTACCACTCGCACTTGCTGCGCTCGCCTACCGAAGTGAGGAACGCGCTTCGGTACGTGAGCGAGAACGCGGAGCATCACTTTGGCGAGGCCGGCCTTGACTGGTGCAGCTCGCAAAACCCGAAGCTGCGCGCGCTGCTCGAGCTTCCCAAGACCTGGCTCTTGAGCGTCGGATGGAAGCGAGCCCGCCGGGTCAGCTCTTCAGTCGCTCGAGGATGAAGCGCTTGAGCGCGCGGGCGCCGTAGGTCAACGTGCCTTGCCCGCGGTGGACCAGCGCGACGGTGCGCTTCGGGCCGTCGCGGACGTCGACCACCTCGCACAGCCCGGCCTGGTGATCGCGCAGCATGATGGCCGGCAGGAGCGCGACGCCGACGCCGCGTTCGACCATGCGCCGCTGGCTCTCGGCGTGATCGACCTCGATGCCCACCCGCAGCTCCTGGCCGCTCTGATCCGCAGCGGCCCGCAGCGCCGCCTCGGCGGCCGAGCCCGGCACGACGACCTGCGGCTCGCCCACCACCTCGGCCAAAGCCACCGGCTTGCGCCCGCGCGCCAATCGATGTCCGCGCGGCACCACCAGCCGGAACGGTTCGCTCCACAGCTTCTGCGACACCAGCTCCAGCCGGTGCAGCGGCAAGGTCGTGATCACCAGGTCCAGCTCGCCCTCGGCGACCTTCTCCTCGAGGCCGTCCGCGTGCGCCTCTACCAGGCGAAGCTGCACCTGCTTGAACTGCCCCACGAAGGTGCCCAGCACCTCGGGCAAGGCGTAGGCGCCCACCGTCGGCAGCACGCCGATGGCCACCGGCCCGCGCGGCAGCGACGCCAATTCGTGCAGCTCCTCCGAGCCTTGCCGCAGCACTTCAACCGCTTCGCGTGCGCGACTCAAGAAACGCGCGCCGCTGTCGGTCAGCGCCACGCCGCGCGGCGTCCGCACCAGCAGCTTCGCGCCCAGCTCTTCTTCCAGCGCCTGCACCTGCCGGGAGAGCGTCGGCTGCGACAGGCCCAGGCGGTGCGCGGCCTCGGTGAAGGTCCGCCGCTCCGCCAGCATGACGAAGGCTCGCAGCTGATCGAGGTTCAAGCACCGCTCCCGGGCAATCCGAAGAAGTAGGATATGCGAATTGCGTATGGATCGCATGCTCGAAATGCGCTTTTTGAATCAGCCCGCCGGCGCTACCCTGCCAGGCATGAAAGCAAGCCGCAAAATCGCCACCGCAGCCGTCCTCCTGGGGCTGGTCATCAGCGCCTTCGAGGGCACGGTGGTGACCACCGCCATGCCGACCATCACCCAGGCCCTGGGCGGAAGCTCGCTCTACGCCTGGGTCTTCACCGCCTTTCTCCTCGCCTGCACTCTGGGCGTGATGGTCTCGGGAAAGCTGGGCGATCAGCTGGGCCGCAAGCCCACCTTCCTGGGCGGAGTCTTTCTCTTCCTGGCCGGCTCGGCCCTCTGCGGCGCGGCCACTTCGGTTCCCTGGCTCATCGCCTTCCGCATCATCCAGGGCCTGGGCGCGGGCGCCATCCAGCCCACCACCATGACCATCGCCGCCGACCTCTACACCTTGAAGGAGCGCGCGGTGGTGCAGAGCGTCTTCACCGGCGTCTGGGGTCTCGCCAACGTGCTGGGGCCGGTCATCGGCGGCTGGATCGTCGGCCATGCCTCGTGGCGCTGGGTCTTCCTGGTGAACGTTCCGGTCAGCATCCTCGCCGCCGGCCTGCTGGTGGTCAGCTACGACGACCCGCCGCGCGCCGCCAAGGCGAAGCTCGACCTGATGGGGCCGCTGCTCTGCGGCGCCTCGGTGGCCGCCCTGCTGGTCGCGCTCGAGCCGGACGTCTCGCACCCGCTGCGCCTGGGGTTGCTGCTCGCCGGGCTCATCGTCGGCGCCCTCTTCTTGAGAGAGCAGCGCCGCTCGTCCACGCCGGTGGTCCCGCTGGTTTACTTGCGCGATCGCACCGTGCAGGCCGGCCTGTTGGGCGGCGCGGTCGCGGGCGCCCTGCTCTACGCCACCACCACTTACGTCCCGCTCTGGATGACCTCGCACGGCTACAGCGCTCTGCTCGCCGGCGTCGCGCTGGTGCCGATGCTGGCGGGCTGGGCCATCGGCTCGGTCTTCGGCGTGCGCATCCTGATGCACGGCGGAATGCGCGCCAGCGTCGGCGGCGGGTTTGCGCTTTCGGCGGTCGGTGCCAGCGCGCTCACCATCGTGGTCGGCACGCATCTGCCCATCGGCTGGGCCTTCGCGGCGCTGGCCGTCTTGGGTCTGGGCCTGGGGCCCGCGGCGAGCACGGCCACCATCGGCCCGCAGAGCGTCGTTCCCTGGAGCGCGCGCTCCGTCGTCACCAGCGCGGTCTACGCCGGACGCATGCTGGGCGGCGCGGTGGCCATCGCC
>DATBAA010000355.1:0-13231 GCA_036271755.1 Myxococcales bacterium
CACGGACTACGTCACATCGCCATATCCTGGCGCCGTCTCATTGCAGAGCGCGCTTCATCTACACGGTATGATCAAACAGATTCCCGCGGTGATCTACGTGGTTTCGATGGCGCGCAGCGGAAGGGTCAAGACGCCGCTCGGTGTCTACTCCATCCATCACGTCGCCCCCGAGTTCTTCCAGGGCTACGATCTCCTCGCTTCGGGCATGCGCATCGCCACGCCTGAAAAGGCGCTCGTCGATCTCTTCTATCTCTCCGGAACACGCTCGCGCCTCTTTACCGTGCTCCCGGAATTAGAGATCCCGAAATCCTTCCGTCCGTCCATAGCTCGCCGCTGGATCGCGCGCATCAAGGCGCCGCGGTTCCGAACCGTCGTTAGCGATCGCCTTGACGAAGCATTGGCGAAGCGCCGATGACCGTGTGTCGACTCGGCAAGAATCGTATAGGGTTTGAAGGGGTAGAATCACTTCTCAGATGCAGCCTCTGAGAAGAGTGTTTTCTCAATTTCAGAAATCTGTGCGTGCAAGCTCGTGGTAACGGCGTCAACGAGCAGCGATATTTCCGGTAGCTGTTGTTCGAGCATCTCAAAATTGTCGCGCCGAAAACTCAGTGCGAACCAAGCATTCTCTTTGGTTCCCCATCGTTCGACGTTGGGCTCGCGGAAAACATGATCTGTGTGAGCGAACTGCTGATTGCGCTGTTTCAAAAGTTCTTCGTGCAGCTTGCGCATGCTTCGCGGGACGACCTTGTCAGAATAGGTGTAGGAGGGCAAGTGAACGCCACGGCTTTGGACAAACGGCCGAACGTAAGTGACCACGAATGCGACGAGAAGCTCGTAGCGGACGTCTTTGCGCCGATACCGTCTTAGGACCTCCAAGATGCGCCGAGCGGAATGAAAGTCTAGTGCGAAAAGCCGCAGGAACTCGTAGCGTTCAATCTCTTTGACTCTCGACCAAGCCACAGTGATCCTTTGAACAAGCTGCCGATCTACGAAGCAACTAGAAACGCACCTGGATCTGTTTGTGGATTTCTCGTCGAAGGGTGTCAATCACTTCTTCATACACGCGGATCCATTCGGCGTTGGATTCGAGATCCGGATACCTTTGAGACTCAGTAAGACGTTCCGCAACAACCTTGAGGGACCGTGACGAATCGAGGCCTTTCGCAATGTCTAGGCGTTCACTCAACAGCTCTTTTTCAACCCGGAGTGCGTGCTGAAGATCGCGCTTCGCTAATACCGCCGCCTCTAAGCGTTTGGCTATTTTGTGCGAAGACTCAAGTGCCAGCAACGAAAAGAATCCACCAACATAGACGGAGCACCTAAAATAGACGCCGTCAACGCGCACTCGCATCACCGGAGAGATTACCTCTACCAAGCCAGCAAAACCCAAGCATAAAAGTACAAAAACAAAACTCTGCGCCCAAAGAGCGTGGAAGTTTCGCCAGCGGATTGCTTTTTTGTTTTCCTCGTAGTGGCGCGTAAGTTCAACCTGCGCTTGAACGATGGTCGGTTTGAATAAATCATCGCTCCCCGTCCAGAGAAGCAGGAGACTCCAGATCGCCCAGATCGCTACAGCAAATCCAAAGATCGACCGCATTGTCATGCCAATATCCTAGATCCAAAATGCCGTGCGGTGCCACCGCGAAGCCAGTTGGCCGAGCGGACCAGAAAGGAAGCTACTTCTTCGTCAGGCGGAGGATGCCGTCCCAGGTGGGGCCGGGGTCGTTCTTTGAGAGGGCGTCGATGCGGTCGGACAATTGGAGGGCGACGCGGTCGGAGGGGCATTCGGAGATACAGAAGGCCAGGGCGGCGGCGGCGTCGGGCCAGCGGCGGGCGCGGTAGGCTTCCATCCCCTCTAGGAAGCGCGGCATGGTGCGTTGCTTGGCTTCGCGGACTGGATCGGGGTCGGCGTCGAACTCTTCGTAGAGAGTGACGGGCTCTTTCAGGCCGACCACTTGGACGCGCTC
Organism: Myxococcales bacterium; assembly: GCA_036271755.1. Classification (GTDB taxonomy): domain Bacteria; phylum Myxococcota; class Myxococcia; order Myxococcales; family 40CM-4-68-19; genus 40CM-4-68-19. Next base: position 1,968 of record DATBAA010000355.1, read on the forward strand.
GATTGGCCGCAGGAGAAAGCGACCCGGTGATACCAGCCGTTGCACCGTGTCTGCGCCCACCAGGAACGGTACGTCGAGCTGCTTGGTGAGGGATTCGACGCGCGCGGCCAGGTTGACGCTGTCGCCGATGACGCCGCACTTCATGTTGTTCTGGCCGCCGATGGTGCCCAGCATCAAAGGCCCCGTATTGATGCCGACGCCGATGCGCACCGGACTCTCTCCGCGCCCAGCGCGCCCGCGGTTGAACTGCGCGAGCTCCCGCATCATGCTCACGCCCGCGGCAACCGAGTCGTCGGCGTCGCCGTCGAACAAAGCCATGATGGCGTCGCCGATATAGCTGTCGACGAAGCCGTGATTGCCGATGATGGCCCGCTCCATATGGGCCAGATAGGCGTTGATGAATTCAATCGACGCCGACGGGCTCAGGCTTTCGATCAGCGGGGTGAACCCGCGAATGTCGGAGAACAAGACCGAGAGCACCTTGGCGGTGTGATCTCCCAGGCGCACCTCGCGAATGTCCTTGCGGCCCAGCGACGCGAGAAACTGGTGCGGCACGAAGCGCGCGTGCGCGGAGGTGAGGGCGACCTGCGCCTCGAGAGATCGCTCCAGGTCGCGGTAGAGGCCGGCGTTCTCGATGGAGATGGCGGCCTGGCTGGCCAGCACGGTGAGGAACTCGACGCGGCCCGGAGTGAAGGCGCCGGCTACCAGTTGATTCTCCAGATAGAGCGCGCCGGTGGCCTCGCCGTGGCGCAACATCGGCAGGCAGAGCACCGAGCCGGGCCGGGTGCTGGCCAGGTGCGGGTCGGCGCCGAAGATGTGGCCGTCGGAGGCGTCATCGATGAGCGTGGGAGCGCGCGTGCGCAGCGTGTATTGGACGACGCCGTGAGCGATGCCGGGCGCGCCGGCCAGCGGGGTGGCTTCGATCAGATGGACGCCGCCCTCGACATCGGCCGTGGCGCGCACCGCGAAGCCGCTCTCGCCGCCGGCCAGGATCAGCACGCCGCGGGTCGCGCCGGCGCTCGACAGCGCCAATGAGAGCAGCTCTTGCACCACGTCGGCGAGCTTCAACTTCTCGGCGACGGCGCGGGCCGCGCGGGTGATCGACTGCAGATCCAGCTCGTCGGGCCGCACGCGCTCGTGCGCGGACGAGGTGTCGCGCGAGTCGCGGACGGGGCCGAGCTCGTGACCTTGGGCAAGCCTCTCCGCAAGCCGCGTCGCGCCCCAGCGGGCCCAGGCGCGGCCGGCCTCGCGCAGGTGATTGCGCCCGGTGTCCTCCATGCCCGCTTGCGACAGGCAGTCGCCCGCGAGTTGATGGGCGAGGGCCAGGTCGTGCTGGTTGTCGCCCGCGTGCTTCAACGCCCGCTCATAGTGCTGCAAGGCCTCGCCCGTGCGGCCCTGGTTGCGCGCGCGCTCGCCCTCGATCATCTCGAAGCGCGCGCCAAACGTGGCCGGCACGCGCTTCGCCAGCCCGGCCAGCCGGCGCTGGTTCGCGCGCACCCTCCGCCCCGACGGCTGTCCTTCGCGGGCCAGCGCCAGGAGCGCGAGCGATTCATAGAATTGGTAATAGGGAACGAAGACCTGTCCATCCAAACCTTCTTGCGCCTTGCGCGCGCCGGCGGCGGCTACGGCTGCCGCGGCCCAATCTCCGTCGAGCGCGCTGCGCATGCAGCGGAAGGTCTGGCAGTAGCCAATGGAGGTCTTGTCCTTGCGCGACTCGCAGATGGCCAGGACCTTGGCTTCGTCGAGCTCTCCCGAGACGACGGGCGGCTCCGCGCGCAGCCAGGCGATGGCGTCTCGCACCACCAGCATGAGCAGCGAGACCTTCTCCTGCTTTTGCGCGAGGATCGCCTCGTGGTGGATGACCGCCGTCTGCGCGACATCGGCGAGGCCGGTGCCCGTCCAGAGCCGGTGCGCGTCGAGCGCGTAGAAGTTGTAGCTGTAGTACTCGAGGTCGCCCGTCTCCAGCCCGCGGTTGGCGCCGATGCGGAAGTGCTCCAGCGTCTCGGGCAGCGGCTCGCTCCACACCTGGATGAAGAGGCCGTAGAGGAAGCGCACGCGGGCCTCCAGCTCGCGCGCGGTGAGGCGATCGACCATGCCCAGCGCCAGCCGGCCGAAGGCGAGGCCGCCGTCGTAGTCGCGCAGCACGGCGCAGAGCGCGAGGCCGTAGCAGACATAACCAAACGCGGACTCCGGCGTGTTGCCGTGCCGCAGCGACATGCGAACCAGCCGGAAGACCAGCTGCGGAAAGACGTCTGGCTCGGTGGCATAAGCCGCGGCCGAGAGCGTGACGATGACGCGCATGGCGACGCGCACCGCGGGGTCCTTGGCTTGCGGCAGGTCGAGCAGGCCAGGCACGTTCCGCCCGCGCAGCGCCAGCTTGGTGCGGACGAGCTCGGCCACCACCTGGCCTTTGTGGCCGTGGCGCGGCAACCGCACGCCCAGCCGCGCCAGCAGCGGAATGCCGACGTCCATTGCCTCGACGTACTTCATGTTGCTGGTGAGGTGCTGCACCTTGATCTCGGTGGCCAGCGCCTTCTCGTGCTCGCTGAGGCCGTGGGCGATCAAGTCCGCGTGCAGCGGATCGATGGCGTCGTGATCGCCGAGCAAAAAAGCCGTGCGCAGGAGCTCGAAGCCCAAGTCCCAGGCGAGGCGCGGCTCGCGCGACCAGGCTGTTTCTCCGAGCAGAGATCGGCCGGTCTGCGAGTAGCGCTGCGCGGCCTGCCAGGCCATGGAGAGGTTCGCTTTACGCGCGGCGCGCAAGTTCAACTTCGCCAACTTCAAGCGCTCTTCCGGCTCGTTGATTGCCGGAATGGCGGCATTCAAATGATTGACGGCATCGAAGAGCCGGTCGGATTCGTCCTCGAGCAGCAGCCAGCCGGCGCGGCGGTGCAGCTCCGGCCGCGCCTCTTCGGCGATCAGCGAATAAGCCGCTTGCCGGACGCGATCGTGCAGGAACGCGTAGGCATTGCCGCCCGTGGCATCGACCAGATCCGAATATTTGAAGTCGTCGTCGAGCGGCACCAGAATGTCGGCGTCGACCGCGGGACGGATGAGCGCGGCCGACTGCCTGCGGCTCGCCTCCGAGACGCGCGCCAGGTCCGCCAAATCGAAGCGATGCCCAATCACCGCCGCCAGCTGCAGGATCTTCTGCGTCTCTTCGGGCAGCCCGCGGATGCGCTCGACGACCAGGTCCACCACGTTGGCCGTGGTCTTGCGCCGGCGGATGGCTTCGTCGTCCCACGTCCAGCGGCCCGCCTCGAAGCGGATCTGATCGTCGGCGTGCAGGCTGCGCAGGAACTCATTGACGAAGAAGGGATTGCCGCCCGTCTTCATCGACACCGTCTCGGCCAGCCGCGAGACCGCGGCGGTGTCGACGCGCAGGGTCTCGGCCAACAGCGCCCGCAACGCGCCGTCGTCCAACGGTCCGACCGCGAGGCTTTGGCCCACGGCCCTGCCGCTCGAGGCGAGATCGTGCACCAGCATCTGGAAAGGATGCGCGGCGTCGATCTCGTTGTCGCGGTACGCGGTGACGAGGAGCAGGTGCGAGAGCTCCGGGTCGGTCAGCAAGGTCTGCAAGAGGCTGATGGAGGCGCCGTCGGCCCATTGGACGTCGTCGAGGAAGAGCACCAGCGGATGCTCGGCGCTGGCGATGGTGCGCAGGAAGCGGCGGATCATCAGGCTGAAGCGGCTCTGAGATTCGGCGAGCCCCAGCTGCGCGACCTCTGGCATGTCGCCCAGGACGGCCGCGAACTCCGGCACCAGCTCGGTGAGCAGCCGCGCGTTGGGCGCGAGCGCCGCGTTGAGCTCTTGCCGCCAGACGGCCAGGCGCTCTTCGCTCTCGGTCAGCATCTGCCGCGCCAGCTGCGAGAAGGCGCGCAAGAAAGCCAAGAACGGCAACTCGCGATTGTATTGATCGAACTTACCGGCGATTTGAATGGCGCCGGCGGTGGCCGACTCTCGCCGCAGCTCGCCGACCAGCGCCGACTTGCCGATGCCCGACGGGCCGTGCACCAGCACCCATTCGAGCGTTCCCTTCGCCGCGCGGGCCATTGAATCGCGCAGGACGGTGACTTCGTTTGCGCGGCCGAAGAGCTGCGGTGGAATGCGAAACTCATCGCTCTTGTCGGCCGTGCCCAGCGCGAAGGTCTCGACGCCGGCGAGGCAGCGCATCAGGTCGCTGTGCAGGCCCGCGGCGGTCTGGTAGCGGTTCTCGGGGCTCTTCTCCAGCAGCTTGACGACGATGTCGGCGACGACCTGTGGAATGTCCGGCCGATGCTCTCGCGGTGAGGTGGCCCTCAGAGCGAGGTGCTGGTGCAAGAGCTTCAACGGCTCGGCGGCGCGGAAGGGCCGCATGCCCGTCAGCAATTCGTACAACGTCACCCCGAGCGAGTAGAGATCGCTGCGGCGATCGACCGGGCGATTCATGCGGCCGGTCTGCTCGGGCGCGATGTACGCCAGCGTTCCCTCGAGCATGCCGGGCGCGACCTGCGGCGCGTTGTGGCGGGCAAGGCGCATGGCCACGCCAAAGTCGGTGAGGCGCACTTCGTCGCCGGGCAGCAGCACCACGCTCGCGGGCTTGATGTCTTTGTGGACGAGGCCCAGCGCGTGCACTTCACCCAGCGCGGTCGAAAGCCGGCTGGCGATGCGAAGAAAGCGCGGCAGCGGCAGACCGCCGGCCTGCACCAGCTCGGTGAGCGCGCCGCCGCCCGGGTCATTGAGCACCAGGGCCAGGGAATTACCCGAGGCATTGACCTCGAGCGCGCGAATGACCTGCTCGCTGGCCATGTCGCGCGTCAGCTCGTATTCGTGCCGCAGCCGCGCCAGGGTCTTCGAGTGCGGCCGCTCGCGCGAGGCCACCTTCAAGACGACGTTGCTGCCGTCGCGAGTCCGCACCGCGCGCCACGTCTGGTGTTCGCTGCCCGTCAGGATCAGCGTTCGGACTTCGAACCCCGGGACGTCGAGCATGGCCCAGAGTACTCTGCTACGGTCGCCGTGGTGCGAAAACATCTGGCGATGATCGAGAAGGCCCTGCGCTGTCGGGCTATCTCGGCTTTCCATTGCTTCGCAAACTCGTCATTCAAATCGACTATCGCGACAACCTGGTCAAGGTCAGCTCCCAGTAATTCTAGCGGGCCTCGTAGGGACGCACGGTCAGCGAGTGATGATCATCGTGGTGATCGTCATGGTGGTCATCGTGATGATCGTCGTGATCGTGATGGTCGTCCGGGCGACGGTCCTCGTGCACCCAGCATCCGGTGGTCATGGCGAGGTAGGTCAGCGCTACGGCCGAAAAAAGCAGCTTCCGCATAGGGTCTTCCTTTGGTTGGTCAAGCAAAGACTGTGTCTGCGGTGCTCGAAAAGAAACCCCATGCAACGCCGCCGAAACAACTCTCCAACTGTCTGCTGGCCGATGTCGCGTCGACTCTGTCGAGCGGGCTTGGCGCCGGAATGATACTTCGCGCGAATGCCTCGCTCGCCTGCTGCTGAACCGAAACCTACGCTCTTCGTCCTGTATGGCGCCACCGGCGACCTCTGCAAACGCATGGTGCTGCCGGCCTTCTACCAGCTCTGGCAGAAGGGCCTGATGCCCAAGGAGTGGCGGCTGATTGGCAACGGCCGCGGAGATGTGGCGCACGAAGATTTCCGCAAACACTTTCACGATGCGTTGGTGCAGTTCGGACCCAAGCCCAAGCGCGCCGACTGGGCGCAGTTCAAGGAGCGGCTCTACTTTGCCGGCGGCGGCTTCAACACCAACGACCCGGGAAGCCTGCTCGACGTGATCTCCCAGCAGCGCAAGCAGCGCGCGCAGCTCATTCATTACTTCGCGGTGCCGCCCAACGCCTTCATCGAGCTCACGCGCGCGCTCGAAGCCCACGGGCTCGCGAAGGGCGCCCGCGTCGTCTACGAGAAGCCTTACGGAACCTCGCCGGACGGCTTCGCCGAGCTGGACAGCGAGGTGCACAAGGTCCTGCGCGAGGACCAGGTCTTCCGCATCGACCACTTCCTCGGCAAGGAAGGCGCCCAGGACATGCACCTCGCGCGGCTCTCCAATCGCATGCTCTCGGCCATCTGGAGCCGGCAGCACATTCGCGCCGTCCAGGTGGACATTCCCGAGACCCTGGACATCAAGGATCGCGCCGACTTCTACGACCACACGGGCGCCACGCTGGACATGCTGGTGACGCATCTCTTCCAGCTCGTCGCCGACCTGGCCATGGAGCCGCCGCGAAGCCTTGAGGCCAAGGACGTGCAGCGCGCGCGGTCGAACGTGATGCGCGCCTTCCGGGCGCTCGACCCGCGCGAGGTCGTGCTCGGGCAATTCACCGGCTATCGAACCGAGAAAGGCATCAAGCGCACCTCGAAGATGGACACCTTCGTGGCGGCGCGGCTCTGGATCGACAACGCGCGCTGGAAAGGTGTTCCGTTTCTGCTGCGCACCGGCAAGAGAATGGCCGTCAGCAAGCAGCAGGTCACGCTGCTCTTGCGCGAGGTCGAGGGTCCGTTTGGCAAGCTCGTCAAAGGCGCGTCGTCCATTACTTTCTCACTGGCTGGAAACGGCGAGCTGGAGTTCTCGCTGGCCCTCAAGCAGCCCGGTCCGGGCATGGTGCTGGAAGAGGCCAAGGCCTCGGTGCCGCTGGAGCAGCTGCCCAAGGCCAATCCATTGCCGCCTTATGTGAGGCTCATTCACGACGTGATGATGGGAGACCGCTCGCTCTTCACCGACTTGAAGGGCCTCAAAGAGGTGTGGCGCGTGGCCGGGCCGCTCCTCGAGCGCCGCCCCAAGGTCATTCCATATCAGCCCAAGACCTTTGGACCGGAGAAGGCCAATGCGCTCGCAGCCCCCGACGGCTGGAAGCTCTACTGAGGCAGGCCGATGCGGTGGAGCAGGGACTGGAAGCGCGGGTCCGAGCGAAGCGGATCGAAACCCGGCCGGAGCAGGACGCTTGGGTTGAAGCGCGATTGAAAGCCTTTGTCGAGCCAGCTCATCGCCTGATCTGGATCTCCCAGCGCGACGTAGACCATGGCGATTTCCGAGGCGGACGGATAGTCGGCCGTGGAGCGGCTCTTCAATGCAGCCAGCTGCTGCTCCGCCTCGGTCCGGCGTCCGGCCGCGACATAAGCCCGGGCGAGATTGGCGACGGAGGTGGCGCTGTTGCCAGAGAGCTGCACGGCTTTTTGCATCTCCAGGACTGCGTTGCCGTAATCCTTCGTTTGTAGATACGCCTGCCCCAATTGATGGTGGCCAAGCGCGAAGCTCGGGTCCATCTCCAGCGTCTTACGGCTTTGCTGCATGGACTCGCCGTAGTCGCGCGCGATCAAGAGAAGCTCCGCCGCGTCGGCCTTGATGATGAGCGAGAGCGGGTCGAGGCTGGCCGCCTTGCGCATCTCTTCAAGGGCGTCTTCGTTCCGGCGGGTCAAAGCCAGATGCCACGCATACCAATGATGTGCGGTCGCATAGCCGGGGTTCAGCTCGATGGCTCGCCGAAACTCCTTGCCGGCCTGGTCGAAGTCCCAGCCATAAACATCCAAACAGAATGCCAGTGAGTTGTGCGCCTCGCCCAGCCGGCCGTCCAGCTCCAGGGCTTTGATGGCGGCGGCCTTGGCCTTGGGCAGCGCCTCTCGCGGAGGCATGACGGCATATTCCCAATCGCCCAGCAAAGCATAGGTATCGGCCAGGCCTGAATAAGCCTGCGCATAGCTCGGATCCTGGCCGATGGCGTCGTTGAAATGAGCCAGCGCGGCCTTCAGGCTGTCTGCGGTGCGTTTGTTCCAGAAGTACCGGCCTTGTAGATAGGCTTCATAAGCGGCGGGGTTGACCACGCGAGCGGTCTTGAGCGCCTGGGCCTCTTGGGGGTTCAAGGTGATGCGAATCTCGTCGGCGATGGCCCGGGCGACCTTGTTCTGCAGCGCCAGCGTGTCGCGCAATTCTCCTTCATAGCTCTGCGACCAGAGGTGCTTGTCCGCGGCGGCATCGATCAGCTGCGCGGTGATGCGGACGCGATCGCCGGAGCGCAGCACCGTGCCTTCCACCACCGCGTCCACGGCCAGCTCGCGAGCGATCTGCGGCAGCGATTTTCCGGCGTGCTTGTAGGCCATCACGGAGGTCCGGGAGATGACGCGCAGGGCGCTGATCTGGGCCAGGTCGGAGATCAGCTCGTCGGTCATTCCGTCGGCGAAGTAGTCCTGCGAGGCATCGTTGGAGAGGCTCTCCAACGGGAGCACAGCCAGCGAATGAATGGCGGGAGGCGGCTGGCTCCAAGCGTGAATCTTCAAGCCGCCGAGCGCGAGCAAGAGCAGCGCCAGGACCGCGCCGGCCCAGGGCAGCCACGCAGGAAGCTTCGCCGGGCCAGGCTCGACCAGCGCCATGGGCGCCACCTCGACAGCCGGCGCGGGCACGGGCACGGGGGCCGCCTCCGCAATCGGAGCAATCGGAGCCTGTTCGACGACCGTGACATCGGCCAGGAATCGATACCCGCGCCGGGCCACGGTCTCCACGAAGCGCGGATTCTGGGCAGAGTCTCCCAGCGCCTCGCGGATCTTGTTGATGGTCTTGTTGAGCCCGTGGTCGAAGTCGACGAACGTCTCGGCCGGCCAGAGCCGCTTTTGCAACTCCTCGCGGGCGACGACTTCTCCGGCGTGCTCGAGCAGCATCGCCAGCACTTGCAAGGGCTGTTCCTGCAGCCGGACGCGCGCGCCGTTCTTGCGCAGCTCACCGGCTCGCAGGTCGACCTCGAAAACCCCGAAGCGCAATGGCATTTCGGCCGGGGAATCTAGCGTGCCAAGCGCCTGATTTGAAGCGGGTTCTCAGGGGAGGTGCGCTCCATGGCGAAAGGAGTGCCCGTCCATGGTGTCCAGGTGCCTCGAGGGTTCATGAGCTCCTCTCCGGCGCCATCACCCGGAGGAGGCATCCATGTTGCGGGACGAACTCCCCTCGTTCGACAGGCTGGTCTTGCCGCACCTGGGCGCGGCTTACAATCTGGCCCGCTGGCTGGTCCGCAACGATCACGACGCCGAGGACGTGGTGCAAGAGGCGACCCTGCGCGCGCTGCGGTTCTTCGACGGCTTCAGCGGCGAGAACCCCCGCGCCTGGCTGCTGACGGTGGTTCGCAACAGCGCCTACACCTTCCTGACCCAAAACCGGACCAAGGCGGAGGAGACTCCCGCCGAGGCCGAGCCGTCCGCCGAGACGCCGGAATCCCTCTTCTTGACCTCCACCCAGCATCGCGTCCTCAACGAGGCCGTCGCGGCGCTGCCGGCAGAGTTCCGCGAGGTCTTCGTGCTGCGCGAAGTGGAAGGGCTCTCCTACAAAGAGATCGCCGAGGCGGCTGCAATTCCCATCGGCACGGTGATGTCGCGCTTGTCGCGCGCCCGGCGGCAGCTGCGCAGCGCGGTGGACCGCGAGAACGAGGAATTGGTTTCGTAGAACTTTGCTAGGTTGCGCAGGATGGCAGAGGCGTCCAAGGGAGTCTTGCTGTGGTGGGCCGCGCTGAGCGCGGTGTCGCTGGTGAACATCGCCGTCTACAGCTGGTTCGCCATCGACTTCGCGCGCTCGAAGAAGCCCGAAGAGCGCTACTTCCACCAGTGGCGCCGCCTTCAAGTATTGCTCTCCGGCATCTTCGTCTTCGGCTGCGCTTTCCGCTCGTTCCTGCCGCGCACAGAAGCCGAACGGCTGGTCCTCTATGACTCCTGGATCTCCGCCGCGCCCATCGCCCGCATCGTCGCCACCGTCGCGGAGTTGGCCTTCGTCGCGCAGGTCGCCCTCGCGCTGCACGCCTGCGCCCGCTCTGCTGACTCACGCGTGGTCCGCGGCGTCGCCTGGTCGATGACGCCGGCCATCGCCCTGGCGGAGCTCTTCTCCTGGTATTCGGCGACCACCGGCAACTTCATCGCCAGCGTCTTCGAAGAGTCCATCTGGGCGGTGACCTTCACCCTGGCCATGCTCGGCTTCGCCGCGCTCTGGGGGCGCTTCGAAGGCGAGGTCCGCCGCACGGTCACCTTCGCCATCCTCATCGCCGCGGGCTACGTGGTCTTCATGTGCACGGTCGACATTCCCATGTACTGGCACCGTTGGCTGCGCGACCAGGCAGCCGGCGGCCACTACTTCTCCTGGTCCGAAGGCTGGGCCGACTCGTGGTCGCGCCGCGTGCTCACCCGCCGCTGGGAAGACTGGCGCCCGGAAATGCCCTGGATGTCGCTCTACTTCAGCTTCGCCGTCTGGGTGAGCATCGCCATGACCTGGTCGACCAGGCTGCTCTTCATGCGGACGCCGGACGGCCAGAAGCGCGCGCCGGGACGCGGCAGCTACGAAGTGGCGGCTTCCCACTTCTCCGCGCTGGCTCCAGCCAACGCGCGGACGCGCTCTTCGTCCTTGGCAAACTCGGCCGCCGGGCCCGAGTAGACCACCTGGCCGTCGTCGAGCACGTAGGCGCGGTCGGCGATGGCGACGGCCGCCCGGACGTTCTGCTCGACCAGCAGCACCGACGTGCCCTCGGCGCGCGCCTGGACCACGATCTTGAACACCTCTTGGACGATCAGCGGCGCTAGGCCCTGCGACGGCTCGTCGAGCAGCAGGAGCTTTGGGTTGAGCAGCAGCGCGCGCGAGATGGAGAGCATCTCCTGCTCGCCGCCCGAGAGCTGCCGGCCCAGGTTCGACTTGCGCTGCGCCAACCGGGGAAAGGTCTTGTAGACGCGCGCGAGATTCCACGGGCCCGGCCGCTCCACCGGCACCTTGAGGTTCTCTTCGACGGTGAGGCTGGGGAAGACGCGGCGGCCTTCGGGCACGTAGCCGACGCCCATCTTGGCGAGGCGGAAGGGCGCCGCGCCGGTCACGTTCTTGCCGTAGGCGATGACGGTGCCTTCGCGGGGGCGCGTCAGCCCCATGATGCTGCGAATGGTGGTGGTCTTGCCCGCGCCGTTGCGGCCGAGCAGGGTGACGATCTCGCCTTCGCGCACCTCGAGATCCACCCCGTGCAGGATGTGGCTCTTGCCGTAGTACGTCTGCAGGCCGGCCACTTTCAGCGGGAGCTCGCTCATGCGACCTTCCCGAGATAAGCCTCCTGGACCACTTCGTTCTTCGCGATCTCGTCGGGCGTGCCCTCCGCCAGCGGCGCGCCCTCCGCCAGCACCATGATCTTGTCGGCGAGGTGGAACACCACGCGCATGTCGTGCTCGATGAGGACGATGGTCAGCTGCTGTTCCTTGTGCAGCTTCCGGATCAGCTGGGTGATGTCGTAGGTCTCTTGATCGCCCATGCCGGCGGTGGG
>DATBAA010000356.1:0-13599 GCA_036271755.1 Myxococcales bacterium
TCAACGAGCCCACCGCGGCCGCGCTCGCCTACGGCCTCAACCGCGGCTTCGACCACAAAGTGCTCGTCTACGATCTGGGCGGCGGCACCTTCGACGTCAGCGTCCTGCAGCTGCACGGCAACGTCATGGAGGTGCTGGCCACCGGCGGCGACACCTTCCTGGGCGGCGTCGACTTCGACAACCGCATCATCGACTTCGTGCTGGAAGAGTTCCGCAACGAGACGAAGATCGATCTCACCCAGTCGCCCATCGCCATGCAGCGGATCAAGAACGCCGCCGAAGCCGCCAAGATCGATCTCTCGCTCTTGAGCAACGTGGTGATCGAGCTGCCCTACGTCACCGACCGCAAGGGCAAGCCGGTGGACCTGCGCATTCCCATCAGCCGCGAGCGCGTCAACACGCTGGTCATGGACCTGGTCGACCGCAGCTTCGAGCTGGTCGAGCGCGTGCTGGGCGAGAAGAACCTGGACCGCGGCGACATCCAGGAAGTGCTGCTGGTGGGCGGGCAGACGCGCATGCCGCTGGTGCAGGGCAAGGCGCACCAGTTCTTCGGCAAGCCGCCGCGCAAGGGAGTGCATCCGGACGAGTCGGTGGCGCTCGGCGCCGCGCTGCTGGCGGAGTCGATGTCCGAGATCGATTCGGTCACCTTGGTCGACGCCTTGAGCATGCCCATCGGCTTCGCCGTCTCGGGCGGGCGCTTCCGCAAGGTCATCGAGAAGAACACGCAGATCCCTTCGCAGCGCAGCTTCCGGCTGCCGCCGCCGAAGGGCGGGCTCGACCTGGAGCTGGACGTCTTCCAGGGCGACAGCGACCGCATCGTCGACAACGAGTACCTGGGCACGCTGCGCTTTCCCTCGGAGGCCGCGGGCCAGCGGGTGAACTTCAACCTCGACGAGGAGTGCCTGCTGCACGTCACCGTCGAGGGCATCACCGGCGAGGTGAAGGAAGTGCTGCTCGCCACCCAGGACACGCCCGAGGCGCTCAAGCAGGCCTGGCAGGAAGAGGCCGAGCGGCGGCGTATCCTGGAAGAGCGGACCAGCGTGGCGGAGGAGAAGCCGCGCGGGCTCTTCGCGTCCATCCGCAAGGTCTTCGGCGGCGAGTGATGCTCTTCCCGTCGCGCGAGTGGTGCGAGGCGGCGGTGGCCGCGCTGGCCAAGGACCCGAACGTCATCGCCGCGGTGGCCGACTTCGGGCCGGTGCTGGCGGGCGCGGTGCTGAAGCGCGGCGCCGGCCTCGCGGAAGACTTCTGCGTGCTCGCCCGCATCGAGCCGGGCAAGCCCACCCAGCTGCGCTTTCCACAGGACGAAGACGAGCTGGAGGAGATGGAGCCGGACTACATCCTCTGGGCGCCTTACCAGCTCTGCAAGTCCCTCTTGTCGAGCGCCTTCGCCGGCGGCCATCCCGACCCGTTGAAGGCCTTGCTCTCGGGCCAGATGAAGCTCAAGGGCGACCTGCAGCGGGTGGTCAAGCACGCCGGTAAACACCAGGGCGCCGGGGCCGATACGCTGCGCGCCCTGCCGACCGAATTCGTGTAAAAGGCTGCGCCATGGCGTCGAAGACTTTGCGCGAGCGGGCGACCGGGCTGGGCATGAAGGCCATGACCAAGCTCTTCGAAGACCCCAAGCGGGCCGAGGCGATTGCGTCGGCCATCGGCGGGCTGCAGAAGGCGAAGACGGCGCTGGACGAGGTGCAGGAAAAAGCGTTGCGGGCCGCGGGCCTCGTCACCCGCGAGGACTTCAAGGATGCGGGCAAGCGGCTGTCGGCGCTGAAGCGCCGCTGCCGCGAGCTGGCGGAGGAGCTGGATCAGCTGCTGCAGGAGAAGAAAGGGTCTTGACCGGACCGGGGCGCCGTGCGACTTGAGGCGCCCCGCGAAGCAGACGGGCGATTAGCTCAGCGGTAGAGCACTGCCTTCACACGGCAGGGGTCACAGGTTCGAATCCTGTATCGCCCACCAATCAAAGCCGTCAGGATTCAAGCCATTCGCGCGAGGGATAGGTACGACCTTCACGGTGTCACAAGCTCATTAGTACGGGCGATCGGTTGCGGTAATGTGACCGCGATGGGTTCTCGCGAACGGTGGCTCGCTGTCGGGTACACGGCTGGGCTGGCGGTCGCCGCCGGGGCGTCGTGGGTGCGCGTGTGGCTGGCCGGGAGCCTGCGCATCGAGACCTCGGCGGCAGCGTTCTGGCAATGCTCGCTGCTGCTGGGTGCCGGGCTCCTCCTGGCCGCCATCTGCTCGTGGAAGCTGATTCAGGCGGCCGAAGGAATTCCGGCGCGGACGACGCTGCTCTGGGCGGTGCCGGGGTATTTGATCCTGGCATTCGCGGCGCCCATCACCTCGGCGGACTTCTACCAATACGTCGCCTATGGGCTGCTCGATCTGGCCGGCAAGAATCCGCTGGCGGTCGGGCCGAATGCATTGGATCCGACGCCGCTCTTGAACTGGGTGCCCGCGCGCTGGCTTTTGCAGCCTTCGATGTATGGGCCGGTGCTGCTCGCGCTCTTTCGCCTCGGGGCCTTGCTGGGCAAGCTCGCCGGCGCGCCGCTCTGGGGCGCGATGATCGCGACCAAGCTGCTCATGGGTCTCGCGACGTTTCTCGCGCTGGTGCTGGCAGCGCGAGTCACGACCTCGCGGCGCGCAATCGCGATGTTGGCTTTCAGCCCGCTCCTGGCGTGGGAGCTGACCGGGCAGGGCCACAGCGATGCGCTGGTGCTGCTGGCGCTGGTCCTCTTCGTCTGGGCCGCCACCGCTGACCGCGAGCTGCTGGCGGTCCTGGCCATCACCGCCGGCACGCTCGCCAAGCTGACCATGGCGCCGGTGCTCGCACTCTATCTGCTCTTTCTCCTGCGCAAGCAGCCGCTGCGCGCGGTTCTCTACGGGTTCGCGGGCCTCGCGCTGACCGCGCTTCTCTCGCTGCCCTACGTGAAAGGCTTCGCGGGCATCACGCCGTTTTTGGGGGCCGTGCGCGGCACGCGGTCCCACTCGCTGGGCGATCTGCTGGCCATCGTCGTGACGCCCCTGGGGCCGGCCGCGCAGGACGCCGTCGTGCGCGCGTCGTTCTTCCTCTGCATCGCGCTCTGCGCGGTCGCCTTCGGTGCCACGGTCCTTCGCGCCCGCACGGTTCAGCAGCTGCTGCTGGGCTGCCTGCTCTTCCTGCTCGTCTGGGACCTGACCGTGCCGCTCTTCCAGACCTGGTACATCTCCTGGCTCTTCCCGCTGGCGCTGCGGCTCGCGGACAAGCGCTGGCTGCGCCTCGTGGCTCTCTACGGGACCTTCAGCGTGCTGCAGTGGGCCGTGCAGCTCGACCCGCTCACCACCGTCGTCATCAACGGCTGGGTGGTGTGGCAGATGGTGCGGCTGCTGCGATCACCCGCGCCGGACGAGCGAGGCGAGCACCAGGTTGCCGAATGGCATGCGCCAGTGGGCGCTGGGCAGTAGCCGCGACAGCTTCGAGGCCAGCTCGAACGAGACGCCCGCCAGGAACGGCGTGACGAAGTGGGTGGTGGTCTTGAGCTCCACCGCGAACTCGTCGCGCAAGGCCGGGTAGATCTCCTCCAGCCGCTTCTCGAAGTTGAAGTAGTTGAAGCGGGTGATGTGCTGCTCTTCGTAGCTCACGTCGCTGACGCGGTTGAGGATCTGCTCCAGCAAAGGCCAGGTGCTGGCGTAGTTGGGCGTGGTGACGATGAGCTTGCCGCCCCGCTCGAGCAGCCGCGCCGTCTGGCTGAAGAGCACGCGAATCTCCGCGGCGGTCAGGTGCTCGATCACCTCGATGAGCGTCACGCAGTCGAAACGCTCGCGAATGATGCTCAGGCCGGTGATCGACTTGAGGGATTGAAAGCTGCGATAGGCGTTGCCGTAGTGCGCGTTGGCGTAGTCGATCTGGGGCGGCAGCACGTCGACGCCCAGCTGGCGGCTGAACCGCCGGCCATCGGCCATGGACAAAAAGCTGCCCGCGAAGCAGCCGATGTCCAAGAGCGACTGACCAGGGGTTCGCGGCAGCTCGTTGAGCACGCGCTCGAACTTCGAGAGGTGCCAGAGCCGGCGAATGGGGTTGCCCTCGCGCAACACGCGGTCGTAGTGGCCGTCGGGGATGGCCGCGTAATCGTAGGTCGATTGCGGCCGGTCCATCACGTCCGCGGCAAGTGGCGAGTTGGTCGTTTCCAATCGGCGCTTCCCTACCACCACGCGGCTTTCGGCTGTAGGTCCAAACGTCCCAGACTTTCGGGTGGGCAACTGCAAGACCATCGTCGCTCTGCTAGCTTGTGCGGGTGCGGTGGCGCGCGGTCCAGCTGACGGCTTCAGACGCCGTCTCTCCGGGGCATCCCCGGGGCAGTGGCAAGACGCAGGCAATGCAGCGCGCGAACCCCCCAGCGCGAAAGCGCAGAATGGGTCGCGCAGGACGAGACTCGTGGAGGCGCGCCGCCGCACGCTCTCGAGGCGGTGCATGAGCGACAAGTCCACGCTGGCGCTCGTGCTCGCCTCCGCCCTGTTGGACGGCGATTGGTCGCCGCGGTCGATCAACCGCCAGGCGCGCAAGGTGCTGGGCTCGCGGCCGAAGTGGCTGCGGAAAGTCTTGCAGCGCATCGGCGAGCAATTTCCGCAGGCGCCGTTGGGAGGCCGCGACGAGCTGGCCGCCGCGCTGCTGCGGGCCGGCCTGAGCAATCGGGACGACGAATACCGGCCCATCTCGCCGCGAAGGTTCAGTCTCGAACCCACGCGGATGGGCTCCAGGCGCTGGCCGGTGCCCAGGCTCTCGACGGTTGGCGATCTGGCAGGCTTTCTCGAGGTCGACCTCTCCTTGCTCGAGCGGCTCGCGGATCGGAAAGGATTGGGCCGCAGCGTTCGCGACGAGCCGTTGCGCAACTATCGCTATCGCTGGTTTCCCAAGAAGTCTGGAGGCTGCCGGTTGCTGGAGGTGCCCAAGCCCAGGCTGCGGGCGGCGCAGCGGAAGGTGCTGCACGGCATTCTCGATCTCATCCCGCCGCACGCGCTCGCGCACGGCTTTGCTCCCGGGCGAAATCTGCTCGGCTTCGTGCGGCCGCACTGCGGGCGGGCGCTGCTCTTGCGATTGGATCTGGAGAGCTTTTTCAGCAGCGTCACCGCGGGACGCGTCTTCGGGATCTTTCGCACCGCGGGGTATCCCGAAGAGGTCGCGCGGACGCTGACGGCAATTTGTACAAATCGCACGCCCGCGGCCGTTCTGGCGGCGGCTCCGCCGGAGCTGGCGCGGTCGTCCGGCGAGCGCTGGCGCACTCTCAAAAAGCTGGAAGCGCCGCACCTCCCGCAGGGCGCTCCCACCTCGCCCGCGCTGGCGAATCTAACCGCCTATCGCATGGATGTCCGTTTGGCGGCGGCAGCGGCCAACGCAGGCGCCCTCTACACGCGCTACGCCGACGACCTGGCGTTTTCGTTCGATGACGATAGTGCCCGCCGCGCCAGCCGCTTCCATCTGCTCGCCGCCGGAATCGCCATGGACGAAGGCTTTTCGCTGCAGTTCCGCAAGACCCGCTTCGCCCGCCGCGGCACCGCGCAGCGCCTCGGCGGCCTGACGATCAACGAGCACCCCAACGTCCCGCGCCGCGAGGTCGACCTGCTGCGCGCCACGCTCCACCGCGCCACCCGCGAAGGTCCCGCCGAGCTCGACCGGGCGCGGCTCCTGGGCCGCATCACCTGGGTCGAGCAGGCGAATCCATCGCGGAGCAAGAAGCTGCGCGCACTCTTCGATCAGATCGCCTGGGACTGAGTGCTCTTCGAACGGCGGAAAAGAGCGAGGCTGCGCGCGGACTGGGGCAGGGTGGACCCGGGCCGCCGGCGCGACTTCGCGGCCATCGCCCAGCTCGACGAGGCTCCGTTCGCCAGCGCGGAGGATCTCGATCTGGATCAAGTCTTCGCCGAGCTCGATCGGACGCTGACCGAAGCGGGTCAGCAAGCTTTGTACAAATTGCTCCGCAGGCCGCTGCTCGAGGTGCACGCTCTGCGCGAGCGCGGCCGGATCATCCGGCTTTTCCAGGAGGACGCCGCGGTCCGCGAAGCGCTGCAGCTCGAGCTGCTGCCGTTGGGGCAAGCCGCGCCGGGAACGCTGCTGCCGCTGCTCAGTCCGGCGCGGTCATTGCGGCTGCCGCTGCCGGGGTTGGTCTATTCGCTGCTGACGCTCTCCGCGCTGGCTTCGCTGGGCCTCTGGGCCACGCTGGGCGCGCCCGGGCTTCTGGCGGTGGTCGCAGCGTATCTGATCAACGCGGCCATGCACTACACCGCCGAGCAAGTGGTCAGCTCGGCGCTGCCGGGAATCCTCTCGCTGCAGCGGCTGCTCGCCGCCGCGCAGAAGCTGTCCAAGGCGAAGCTGCCGGGTCTCGAAGAAGTGCAAGAACGGTTGCGCGGCAGGCTGACGGCGCTCGCGCCGCTGCTCAAGGCCGTCGGCCAGGTGAAGCTGCCCGACGGCGCCGACGACCTGGCCGTCTACGTCAACATCTTCGTGCTGCGGCAGGTGCGGCTCCTGTCTCGCGCCGCGCCGCTGCTGGCCGTGCACCGCGCGGCGCTGCTCGAGCTGGTCGAAGAAGTGGGCACCTTGGACGCGCTGCAGGCCGTGGCATCGTTTCGCCAGGAGCGGCACGACTGGTGCGAGCCGAAGCTGACCGAAGATGCCGCCGGCATCGACGCGGAGGAGCTGCGCCATCCGCTGCTGCCCGACGCGGTGCCGAACTCGATCAGCTTGCGCGGCGGCGCGCTCATCACCGGCTCGAACATGGCCGGCAAGAGCACCTTCTTGCGCACCGCCGGCATCAACGCGCTCTTCGCGCAGACCATCTTCACCTGCTGCGCCAGGAGCTGGTCGGGACCTCCCCTGCGGCTCGCCACCAGCCTGCGCCGCTCGGACAGCTTGCTCGACGGCCGCAGCTACTACCTGGCAGAGGCGCAGGGAATCCTGCAGGCCATCCGCTCCGCGGAGAAGCCGCCCCGGACGCTCTGCATCCTCGACGAGATCTTCCGCGGCACCAACACTGCCGAGCGCATTGCCGCCTCCGCCGAGGTTCTGCGCTGGCTGTCCGCGCACGGCGCGCTGGTGCTGGCCGCGACGCACGACGATGCCTTGACCGAGACGCTCGCCGGAACCTATCGAAACCTCCACTTTGGCGAGACCATTTCCGCGGAGGGCATGAGCTTCGACTACTTGCTGAAGGAAGGCCCGGCAGCCACCCGCAACGCCATCGAGCTCTTGCGCATCCTCGGCTATCCGGAAGAGCTGGTCATGGCGGCGAGGGCTTCTGCAGCGCCGAAAGCTCGACGCGAACCAGGGTGAACGACATGGCCGCGCCGTCGCGGCGGACGAGCAGCGTCACCGGCTTGCCGACCGGCCCGCGAATCAGCTCCGCGGCCGACGCCGAACCCTGCACCGATATGCCGTTGACAGCATAAATGATGTCGTTGGTCCGGATGCCGGCCAGCGCGGCGGGGCCTCCGTCCAGAGGCCGGCCGACCACGCAGCGCGAGCGATCGCCGGTCCAGGAGATGCCCACGCCTCCCGCCGCGAGCGGCTTCACTGGCTGCAGCTCGGCCTGCGCCGGCTGCCCGGCGGCGACGGCCAACGCGAGCGCGGTGTATCCGTCAGCCTCGATGCTCAGCTGGTGCTCGCCGGCCTCGAAGTAGACGACGGCGTTCCCGGCGGCATCGGCTCTCTCCCCTTCGACCCCGGCCGCCGCGATCCTCGCCCACGCGATCGGCCGCCGGGTGTTCGCGTCGAGCATGGTGAGCGCGACCGGCAGCTTCTCGGCGAGCGAAACAGTCACGTCGGCCGTCTCTCCGGCCGTCAGCGTCAGCTCGGCGCTGCCGGCGCCGTGCGCGCCCTCGCGGACCTTCACCGAGACCTGGCCGGGCGGTAGTCCCGAGAGCGAGAATTCGTCTCCCGCGAAGCGCACCCAGCCGCCTTGACCAGCGCGGCGTCCGCCATCAGCGCGCTCTCGTTGCCAAGCCGCGCAGTCAGCCGCTGCGCTCCCGCTGGTACGTCGATGGCGAACGAGCCGTCCGCTCCGCTGGCCGTCACGGCCTCGGTTCCCAGGGCAGCCACTTCCGCACCCTGTGCCGGGCGCCCGTCCGCGCCGAGGACCTTGCCGGCCAGATATCCCGCGGTCTCGGAGGGCGGCAGCTCTCGCGGCCGGAGCTTCGAAGGCGCGGCGGCCGGCACTGCCGAAACGGCGCCGCGCTCGATCGAGACGGACTGCGGCCGCGCGGCCGGTTCGGCGCGCGTTCGGAAGAAGAGCCAGCCCGCCAGCAGCGCGGCGGCAACGAGAATGGCCAACGCTTTGCGCGTCACGAGATCCCCCCGCGAACGAGCTTGCGTCAGCTCCGGCTTGCTGTCCATGGTCGGCGGATGATCCTCGCGCTGCTCCTCGCCGTCTCCACTGCCGCGCCCGCGGCCTCTTCAGCCGACGCCGTGGTGTCGAAGTTCATCGAGAGCTATTTCTCGATGTATCCGACCCGCGCCACCCAGGCCGGCCGCGCCGACCTCGACACGAAGCTCGAAGACCTCTCGCCGGAGCGGCTCACGTCCTGGCTTCAGACCCTCGACGCCATCGAGAAAGAGATGCAGTCGGTGGAGACGGAGAATCGCGACGAGCGGCTGGATCTGGACGTGGTCCGCCACGAGATTGCCTGGGAGCGCTTCGAGCTGCGCACGCGAAACGCCCCGGGCCGCAACCCGATGTTCTGGACGGCCATCGCTTCGGAGGCCGGCATCTACTTGCTGCTGCGTGAAGACCAGCCGCTGGAGAAGCGCATCCAGGCGCTGCAGGCGCGCGCCTGGTCGATGCCGCGCCTCTGTTCGCAGGCGCAAGCGGCGCTGCGAAAAACCGCTGCTGAAGAGATCGCGCCCGAGCTCGTCCAGCCCGCGGCGCGCCAGGCCAGGCAGCTGGCGCAGCTCTACCAGACGGGCCTGGGCAAGTTCTCCCCGAAGCTGGCGAAGAGCGGGCAGGGCGCGGCCAAAGCGCTCACCGCACTGGCTGTCTTTCTCGACAAGCTGCCGGCGCGCGGCTCGCCCAGGCTGGGCAAGGACTACGCAGAGGCCTTCCGGCTCTACCTGAACGAAACCGAGACCCCCGAGCAGCTGCTGCCGCGCTTCCAGCAGGATCTGGAGACCCTGCGCAAGACCACCGCGGCCTACGGCAAGCAGGTCTTCCGCGAGCTGGTGCCCAACGAGCCCATGTTGGCCGACGACAAGTCGATGATCCGCCGTCTCTTCAAAGCCATCGAAGCCGACAAAGACGCGGACGTGGCCGAGTACACGCGCCGCTGGCAAGCCGCCGTCCCCGAGCTGGAGGCCTTGGTGCGGCAGAAGCAGGTGATCACGTTGCCCGAGCCGTTGACGCTCAAGATCTCGCCTGCGCCCGCGTATCTCTCCGGACAGGCCTACGGCGGCGTCTTTCCCGAGGGGCCGTACCGCCCCGACGGCGACACGCTCCTGCTCTTGCCGGTTCCCGGCGACGGCGCGACCCCTGCCGAGAGCGCTACCTTCTTCGCCGCCTTCAACCGCCCCTTCAGCAAGATGATCGCCGCCCACGAAGCGCTGCCGGGCCACTACACCCAGCTCAAGATCGCCGCGCACCAGCAGCACAAGATCCGCGTGCTCTTCCCCGACAACGTCTACACCGAAGGCTGGGGCACCTTCGTCGAAGGCCTGATGCTCGACCAGGGCTGGGGCGGCCCCAAGGAGCGGCTCGCGCACTTGAAGAAGGCGCTGGAGAACTGCGCGCGCGCCATCGTCGACATTCGCGTGCACACGCAAAACGCCAGCAAGGAGGAGATCGCCGCCTTCGTCCGCGACGAGGCGCTGCAGGACGCGCAGCTAGGCAACAACCTCTGGGCGCGCACGCTCACCACCGCGCCGCAGATCGTCACCTACCACCTGGGCGCGCGCCGCTTCCAGGACCTCTACGAGGCCGCGCAAAAAAGAGAAGGCGCGCAGTTTTCGCTGCGCGCCTTCACCGACGGTCTCATGTCGAAGGGGCCCCTGCCCCTGCGCGAATACGGCGCGCGCTAATTCGCCGGCGTCGCCGAGGCGTACTTGAAGCGCGAGTCGTCGAACGACAGCACGCCGGTCAGCTCCGACGTAGTGCTGCCCGGGCCGCTGCACACAGCCCCTATGTAGATGGTGTGGTTGTTGTCGTGAGTAGGATTGTTGGTCGCCGGCGGGATCTCGTCTGCGTCGTCCTTGGCGTAGATGAAGCAGGCGAACCCCGACGGTACGGCGGGAAAGAGCTCCGGGTTGGTGCTTTTCAGCGTGACCGCTGTGCTGTCCGTCGGAGTGACCGGATAGACGATCGTCACGCCGTTGATCGTCGCGCCGAGGTACTTGTCCCAGTTGAGCATCTGCGCCGAGAAGACTGCCCGCGCCTGCTGCAGGGCGCCTTCGGTGACGTTCTGCAAGGTGAGGTTGTGGATCTGCTTGGCGTTGTCGCGCGTGTCCTTGCCGGCCACGTTGATGGCGAAGGCGACCGCGAGCGCGATCAGCACCACCATGGAGAGCACCACGATCAGCGCGATGCCGCGATGTTTCTTCGGGCGTGAGGCTTTCATTGCATTCTCCTTTACGAGCCGCCGCCGGTGCCCGCTCCGGAGCCCGTCGCCGAACGGTAGGGGACGAAGTTGCGCGGTGCGACCCGGGTCACATAGGCGCGCCGCGGATACGCATCGGGGACAGTGCTGAAGGTGTTGCCTTCGAAGGTGGGCGTGGTGAACCGGGCGATGGGTTTGTTCTGGCCGTCCTTGAGTTGCGTCGGGGCGATGGCGACCAGCTGCACGCGGACCTCGCGCAGCTGCCGCATGTTCGCCAGCACGTTGGGATCGCAGGGGTTGACGCTGGTCTGCGCCGTGTACTGGGTCGGATCGTCGATGCCGGCGAAGTCGAAGACGAAGCTCGCTTGCAAGGCTTCGACCGGGCCGGTGCCCATCTCCGCGCCCTTCACGGTACCGCCGTTCGTCTCGTCGACGAACGGCGCCTTGCAGCCGGTGGTGAAGTCGCCGGCCGTGGTGAGCGTCGGCCGGCTCCGGTAGATGCGCGGCAGCTGGCCGGGGTCCTGCTTGAGGTACCAATGCACCACGCGCAGCCTCGAGACCTGGAACCCTTGCGCGAAGCCGAACGGCGCCGTCGGGTCCGGGCTGGGCACGACGCTTCCGCTCGACTCGCTGTAGATGATGGTCTGCGCGCCGACCGTGCCGGTGACGGCCGTCGGCGAGATGATGGACGCCCGCTGGTGATCGTGCAGCATGATCGGAGAAAACCCGATGGCGCCGTTGCTCACCAACAAGGTGTGATCAATGCCATCCGTGCCGAGCGCGGCGTTCTTGCAATCGACGTTGGTGATGCCCGTGCTGCAGCGGATGATCGCCTTCGTGGGATCGATGATCACCCCTTCGACGCCTTGGCCGGACGCGTCGGCGCCGACGGTCCCCGGCTCGGCGCCCACGATGTAGATGGAGGTCATGTTGGTGAGCGGGTTGCCGTTCGGGTCAGTGAGGCCCGACGTCACCGTCGTGTAGATGGTGGGCACGCGCATGGGCCACAAGCCGCCCGGGGCAATGCCGATGGTCCCGTTGCTCGCGCCGAGGCCCGCGATGCGCAGGTCGCTGGCCAGCGCGTCGAGCGTCAAGCGCGCGTCGTTCTGCGTGTTGGCGACGGCGTAAGCCTGGTTGGTGCTGGCGGTCGTGCTCACGAAAGCGCCCATCGCGGCGCCGATGATCACCGCCAGGAGAGCGGAAGCGATCATGACTTCCAGGAGGGTGAAGCCTCGCATCGGTTTGACGCGCTTCATTTGGCGATCATTCCTTCCAGGACGACCGGTCCATCCGTGTAGCTCTGGCCGCGGCTGACGCGCACCCAGACGTGATAGTAGGTCGGGCTCGTAACAGAATCGAATTCGATGTGCAGCTCGCGGCAGAGCATGTTCTTGGCGACTAGCGCCGACGCGCAGCCCAGGCCGGCGCCGCCGCTGCTCAACGTGCCCCACTCGGTCATCAAGTTGGCGCGCGCGGTCAGGGTGGCGTTTTCGTCGATGGCGCCGCCGACGTCTCCCAGGACCAGGACCGGGCCCGCCATCAGATCGACGCCGGCAGCGGTGGTGCCGGTCGTGGCCGGGCGGTCGAGCACGTCCAACATCCAGCCGCCAGTCCCCGGCGCGGCGTTGGGATCGAACGGGGTCACGTTCATCTTCGTGCAGCTCACCACGCCACCCTGAAAGGTGCCGGTGCAGATGTCCACTTTGGTGGCCGCCGTCAGCCGGTCCAGGCGGCTCTGCGCGAACTCCACCATCTGCGTGCGGCGCGACGATCGGCCGTTGCCGCTGAAGGCAACGAGCACGCCGGCGGTCAGGCCCAGCACCGACACCGTCAAAATGGCCATCGCCGCCAGCACCTCGATCAGCGTGAAGCCGGATGACCGCCGTTTAGTATTCACGGCCAGCCTTTCGCAGGAACCAGCCGAGGATGCCCGACGCCGGCGGTGCCTGGCCAGTGGGCGGAGCCTTCAGGTTGGTCGACCCGGGCGCCTGCACCAGGAGGTTCTTGTCGGTCGAGATCACCAAGGTCGCCTGGCCGCTGGCGGTGTAGCCGACGGCCACTTTGCCACCGACGCCGCCGCTATTGGTGAGGATGGTCATCGGGTTGCTGCCCGTGGCCGTCGCGGTGTCGATTTGGTAGATGTTGCCGCTCAACGCTCCGCGGCCGTCGATGTTGGTCACCGAGCCGGTGGTGGTGCCGAAGAAGAGGCGCCCCTGTTGATCGACCGAGATCGAGCCATAGACGCGGTTGCCGTCGGTGAGCGCCTGGGGGAAGAAGCCCTTGTGGGTCGTGTCTCCCTTGGTGAGCCCGGCCTCGTAGACGACGCCCTTGGCGGTGGCGTGATCGGTCGCAGCGCTTCCCGTGCCGCTTGCGAGCAGGTCTTTCGGCTGATCGCGGGCGGCGAGGCTGATAGGGAAGAGGTGGATGGCACCCGAGAAGCCCTTGGGGAACGCACTGGCCATGGAGCCGGTCAGGCTGATGCCGGCCACCGAGTCCGTGCCGCCGGTTCCGTACGTCAGCATCGTCTGGCCGATGTACTTGGCGAAGACCCCGTTCTGCACATCGGTGTCGGCGCGGATGGTGAAGACGGTGGGAATGGTGCTGATCGGCTGCGGCACGTCGGCGTTGCTGAAGAGGTCGCTAGAATAGCCGTAAGCTTGGTTGAGCGAGTAGTTGCAGTTTCCCAACTTATCGCTGCAGCCGGTGCCGGCCGGCTGGGGCGCCGCGTAGCCGGTGTTGTTGACGCCGTCGGTGGCGTCGAGCTCCCAGAGCGACCCTTCGTCGTCGCCCACGTAGACCGAGTTGACCTGATCGTCGAGCGACCGGCTGACCACCGCCACGCCCGCCGGCGGGGTGTTGCCCACGGAGGCATACTTGTTGGGCGACGACGACTGGTAGGTCTCGCGGTCGTACGGGTTGTTCCACTCCCACAGCTTCTGGCCGGTCACCATGTCGATGCCGAAGACGTAGACGCCGTTGCCGCCAGTCTTGTTCGTCACGGCGGTGGTCGTCGGCGCTTCGTTGGTGCCGATGAAAGCCGCGTAGACCGGCGCG
>DATBAA010000357.1:0-6756 GCA_036271755.1 Myxococcales bacterium
GATCTCGCCGTTGGACATGACGAGGCCGTCGCTGGAGATGGTGGCGATGGTGTCCTTGGGAATGGCGATGGGTCCGCCGTTCTCGCCAAGGACCAGCCCGCCGGCGACATGAAGCTGACCGTCCTCGCCGACCGACATGCGCCCGTCGCGGGTGTAGGAGACGTCCCCACTGGGACTTTCGACGGCCAGCCAGGCGCCGTTCTGCGGGACGACATCCAAAGGGTTGCCGGTCTGCTGCAGGACGCCGGAGCGCGTGTCGACGCCCGCGCCGACTGCCTTGGCGTAGCTGACGCCGCCTGCCTGCGAGAGGATGGTCGCGAAGGCGGGACGCGTCGCGCGATAGCCCGGCGTTTGCACGTTGGCGAGCGCATCGGAGATGGCGTCCAGCTGCTCGCTGCGCGCCTCCGCCCCGGACATGCCGATGTAGATGCCGTCTGCCATGCCCCTGGCTAGAGCAATGCGCGGGCCAGCTTTTCGACCGCGGCAGCGACAGAATCATGACGGCTGATTGCGGTCTTGTTTCGTGCCTTAGTAATGACCGTGAAGCGCGCCGACGAATCAGCCGTGCCCGAGAAGACCAGACTCGATCCTGTGGTGGGAATCCGCGAACGCGTCGCCGAAGCGATGGAGCGCGAGCTCGCCGCCGCCCAGCGCGAGGCGCTGCGCAAAGAGGAGGAGCTGCAGGCTTCCCGCGCCCGCGCCGCGAAGGATCACCGCAAGTCCGGCGACGCCGCGGAGTGGCAGCTGGTCGAGGCTGGCCACACGCGCGCGCTGCAGATCATCCGCGTGAACGAGCAGCAGGTGCGCACGCAGGCAACCGTGGTGGAGAAGGCCCGCGCCAAGACCCAGTCCGCGCAGATGGCCCTGGAAGTCGTCAAGCGCGCGGCGGACCGCAAGCGCGTCGAGCAGGTGCAGGCCCGCGCCAAGCAGGACGCGAAGCAGCTCGATCAGATCGCCACCCTGCTCTTCAGCCACGGCTAGCTGGCTACTGCGCCGCGGCGACGATCTCGATCTCGACGAGAACAGCCGGGCGGATGAGCCCCGGCACGATGGCCAGCATGAACGCCGGCTGCACCTCGCCCAGGAACTCCGTGCGGACCTTGGCGTAGGCCGGAATGTCCGCGGCGTTGGTGAGCCAGCTCGTCACCTTCACCAGATCGCGCACGGTCATGTTGGCCTTCTTCAAGATCTCGACGACGTTCTGCCAGACCAGCCGCGCCTGCGCCTCGATGCCCGCCGGCAGCTCACCGCCGCTGGTCATCCCCGGAGTTCCGGCGGAGTAGAGCCAGCGCAGGCCGGGCGCGGCCTCGAGGGCGTCGCTGTATTTGCCGATGTTCTTCGCAACGCCGATGTCGTGGACTTGATGGGCCATGAGCGCAGATCAGCGCGTTTGGAAGAGTGCTGCAAGCGCGTTGTCGCGGCGTTAAACTGTGAGGGATGAGCCGGCTGCAATTGAGGCTGTTCGAAGGGGACGCGCCGAAGTTCGACGCCAGCTTCGGAGACCTGCGCCGCGTCGATCTGGACCAGACCTCGTGGGTGGAGCACTTCCCGCGCTGGCTGTCGCGCAACGAGGTGCTGCTGGATTCGCTGGCCAAGACCGACGGCTGGGAGCAGCGCAAGCGCTGGATGTTCACCCAGGAGCTCGACGAGCCGCGGCTGACCGCCGAGTATCACGCGCTCGCCCAGGCGCCAGACCCGCTGCTCCGCGCCATCGGCGGCGCGCTCTCCGAGCACTACGGACTTCCTTACGACAGCGTCTGGATGAACCTCTACCGCGACCACCACGACGGCACGGGCTGGCACGGCGACAAGCCCAAGCGCGCCAAGAGCATCGTGCCGGTGCTCAGCCTGGGCGAGACGCGGCGCTTCCTCATCCGCCACCGCGACGGCGGCCCCAGCACTTCCTTCACCGCCGAAGGCGGAGACCTGATCGTCATGCGCGGCCGCTGCCAGCGCGACTGGGTGCACTGCGTGCCGAAAGAGACGCACCCGGCCGGCATGCGCATCAGCGTCAACTTCGCCAGCTCGCAGCAGGCCGCGGAAGACTGGTAAAGGATCCTTTCCCAGCATCGACCGTTAGTAAAGGATCCTTTACTTTCGAAGATTCGTGGGCAAGGATCCTTTCCTAGGATGGCATCGACCAAACAGCCCGGCCGCTACGAGAAGAGCACTGTCTCCGGCGAGGCCGTGTCTACGTTCATTCCGGATCCCCTGCCGCCCGCGTTCGCGCTTTCGCGGAAGCTGCAGGAGCAAGTACGCCTTGCGGGGGAGAAGCTCAACCGCTTGGAGCTCGCCGGCGAGATGGTGCCTTCGCTCGAATGGTTCATCTACGCATTCGTCCGAAAGGAGGCCGTTCTCTCCTCGCAGATCGAAGGCACACAGGCGAGCCTCGATGACCTTCTGGCCTACGAGGCGGGCGCGCCGGTGGACAAGGAACAGCCTGAGAGCGACGTCGAGGAGGTCTCCAACTATCTGGCCGCGCTCGTCTACGCGCGCAAGCAATTGCGTAGTCCGAAAGGTCTGCCCCTCTCCACACGGCTATTGAACGAGACGCATCGCCGCCTGATGAAAGGCGTACGCGGCTCGACGAAGCAACCGGGTGAATTGCGTCGAAGTCAGAGCTGGATCGGCGGAACGAGACCCGGAAATGCCGCTTTCGTACCGCCTCCGCCCCAAGAGTTGGGCCGCCTGCTGAGCGATCTCGAGAAGTACATTCATCGCCAAGATGAGCTCTCGCCGCTCGTTCGCGCAGCCTTGGTGCACGTGCAGTTCGAGACCATCCATCCGTATCTGGACGGAAACGGCCGCATCGGCCGCCTGCTCATCACGCTGCTCCTGGAGCATTGGAACCAACTCTCGGAGCCGCTGCTCTACCTGAGCCTCTTCTTCAAGCGCCACCGCGCCGAGTACTACCGCCTTCTAAACGGTGTTCGCCACGACGGCGCATGGGAACCCTGGATCGCATATTTCCTGGAAGGAATTTCGACCATCTCCGACGAAGCGGCAGACACCGCTCGCGACCTCTTCGTGCTGGTCAGCAAGGACCGCGCCCGCGTGCTCACGGCGCGAAATGCCTCGGTGATGGCCGCGCGCCTGCTGGAGCAACTGCCGCGGCACCCGATGTTGACCATCCCCACGGCGGTGAAGCTGCTCGAGACTTCCAAACCGACCGCGACCAAGGCGATTGGAGTTCTCGAACAATTGGGCATCCTGAAAGAAGCGACCGGCCGCCGTCGCGATCGCACGTTCAGTTACACCGGTTACCTGGACCTTCTACGAAGAGGGACAACCGATGCCCAATCGTAGCGGGTTCAGAGGCCGTATTCTTTGATCTTGTCGTAGAGGGTTCGCTCGCCGATGCCCAGGCGCTCCGCGGCCTGCTTGCGGTGGCCGCCCGTCGCGGCCAGCGCCGCCGCGATGGCCGCGCGCTCCGCGTCCTTCAGCGTCGCCGCGGAGCCCGCCGGTGCCGCAACCACGGCTGGCGCGGCAGCAACGAAAGCTCCCAGATGCTCCGCTTCGAGCTGCTTGCCGTCCGTCAAGATCGCCGCGCGCTCCAGGACATTGCGAAGCTCGCGGACGTTGCCCGGCCAGTCGCGCGCCAAGAGCGCTGCCTGGGCAGACTTCGACAGCGACAGCCCGCGGCGCCCGAGATCTTCCCCGATGCGCAGCAGAAGATGCTCGGCCAAAGGAATGACGTCCTTCTTGCGCTCCCGCAGCGGCGGCATGCGAATCGGAAAGACCGCCAGCCGGTGATAGAGGTCCGCGCGGAATCGCCCCGCCTGCATCTCGACAGCCAGATCGCGATTGGTCGCCGCGACGAGCCGCACGTCGACCGAGACCGTCCGCGACCCGCCCACGCGCTCGAACTTCCGCTCCTCGAGAACACGCAGCAGCTTCGACTGCAGCCCAGGCGCGAGCTCGCCCACCTCGTCGAGAAAGAGCGTGCCGCCGTCGGCCAGCTCAAACCGACCGCGCCGCGCCTCGGTCGCGCCGGTGAACGCGCCCTTCTCGTGGCCGAAGATCTCGCTCTCCAAGAGCGTCTCGGTGATGGCCGCGCAGTTCACCGCCACGAACGGCCCCGCGCTGCGCGGGCTCTCCGAGTGCACCGCGCGCGCCGCAACTTCCTTGCCCGTCCCGCTCTCGCCCAGGAGCAGCACCGTCGCGTTGGTGGCGGCGACTTTGCGAATCTGCTCCGCCACCGCCAGCATCAACGGATCCGTCGCGACCAGCGCCGGAGGCTTTCGCTCCGTTCGTTTGTGGCGGTCGCTCTCGGCGCGCAGATCTCCCATTTCAAGCGCGCGGCGCACCAGCAGCCGCAGCTCGTCGGGTCCGCTGAGCGGCTTCTGCAAATAATCGAACGCGCCCAGCTTCATCGCCTCGACCGCGGTGCCCACCGTGCCGTGCGCGGTGAGCAAGATGACCTCCGTCTCCGGCGTCTCCGCGCGCAGCTTGCGCAAGAGCGAGAGCCCGTCGAGCCTCGGCATGGTCAGGTCGGTAATCACCAGGTGAAACTCTTGATGGGCGCAGAGCTCGGCGGCCTCCTGCCCGTCGCGCGCCTTCACCACGTGCAAGCCAGGACCCTCGAGCGCCTCGGCGATGAAGCTGCGGATGTCCTCTTCGTCGTCGACCACCAGCACGCGCTTCGTCACGGCCGCGCCTCCGGGAGCATGACGCGAAAGAGCGCGCCGCCTGCAGGGTGCGTCACGCCTTCGATGCGCCCGCCGTGAGCCTCGACGA
The DNA here is from genome assembly GCA_036271755.1 of Myxococcales bacterium. Taxonomy (GTDB): domain Bacteria; phylum Myxococcota; class Myxococcia; order Myxococcales; family 40CM-4-68-19; genus 40CM-4-68-19. Next base: position 4,738 of record DATBAA010000357.1, read on the forward strand.
TCTGCCGGCAAATGGCGAGACCCAGCCCGGTGCCCTTCAAATTCTTTCCATGGAACGGCTCGAAGATGCGCGCCTCCTCGCCCGGCGGCAAGCCCGGGCCGTGATCGCGGACCGTGAAGATCAGCTGGCCGCTCGTCACCCCAACGCCGAGATCGATCGAACCCTCCGGAGCCGCCTGCGCCGCGTTGCGGATCAAGTTGACCAGCACCTGCTCCATGCGCAACGCGTCCAGCGGCCAGGCCTTGACCTGCCCCGCGATCACCTTCACGCGAGGCTCTCCGGTCAGCTCGACGGCGGCCGCGGCCACTAGCAGAGGATCGACGGGCCGCAACGTCACCGCGCCAGGCTTCGCGAAGTCGAGGATCTGATTCGCGATCGCCTCCAGCCGCAGCGCGCTCGACAGCACCCGCTCGGCGGAAGGCCGCCCTGCGTGCTCGGGCGCGAGCTTCTCCAAGAGCAGCTGCGTGTGGCCCTTCAAGGCCGTCAACGGATTGCGCAGCTCGTGCGAGAGCACGGCGGACATCTGCCCCAGCGACTTCAGCTCCTGATCGCGCGCCAGCTGCGAGGTCAAAAGCTCGGCCTCGCGCGCACGCCGCCAAGAAAAGACGGCCGCGGCCAGCAGCAGCGCGGCAGCGAAGCAGCTGACGATCAGCGTCGCCAACGCGCGCGAGGTCAGCGCAGTCGCCGGACCGGGAAGAAACTCGACGACAAAAGAGAGCCCGCTGCGCCCGCCATGGCCGCCGCCCGCGAGCCGATTGCGAAAGGGCGGATGGCCAATCCCCGTGACGACGCGAACGTGACCAGCGGCCTGCTGCCAGCGAATGCCGCCAACTCCAGAGACCGGCCCGCCCGCAGCCGGGGTGGGCGTTCCGGCGGCAGCCACCGGCTGTCCGTGATCGAGCACCGCCAGATAGGTGACTTGCTGATCGGCCAGCTCGTCGAGCACGGCGTGCAGCGAGTCTGCATCGACCGCTTCCACCAGGTGCAGCTCGCGCCGGACGAGCAGCGTCACGTCGATGCTGCGCGCTTGAATCAAGGACTCGGCCGCGTTGCGCGCCGCCGAATATCCGGCGGCGCCCGTTGCGACCAGCGCCAGCCCCATGGTCAGCGTCGAGGCGAGCAGCCCGTAGCGGCCGAGCAAGGTGCGTGGAGAGCTCATCGCGTGGTCCGGTCACTACCACGCCCGCGAGGCCAAGTCGGACCTCGCGGGCGCGGCGCTGTTCAGCCACGGCGGTGGCCAAAGCCATTGGCAGCCCGGTCAGCGCGCATCTGGGTGAGCATCGCCTTCTGCTGCGGCGTCAGCAGGTCGCCGAACGCGATGCGGAAGTCCACCATCGCCGTGCGGATGATGCCCTTCTGCTGATCGATCTCCGCTTCCTTGGCGAGGATGGCGTTGCGGTCCTTGGTGGGCGCGCTCCAGAGCGCCTTCAACTCGGCGTGCCTGGTCTGGAGAATCGAGCGAACCGGCCCGACCTCGGCCTTCATGTTCGACTTGAGGCTCGCGAGCTGCGTCTGCTGCGCGCTGGTCAGGCCCAGCTTCTCGACCATGCGCGGGCCGAGAAAGCCGTGGTGCCGTCCGTGGTGGCGGAACTGGTGCTCCTGCTGCGTCGTGCCGTCAGCCGGCGCCTGCTGAACCGTCTGAGCCAGCGCCGCCGTCGAGCCGAGCAATGCCGCCGCGCCCGCGATGAAGAGCTTCGTGTTGAGTTTCATTGGCGATCTCCTTTGGGTTTGAACTGCTGCAACCCTGAAGAGCAACGCCAATGCCAACGCTAAAACCGTGATTCAGGCCGATCTGAGGCCATCTAGCCGCCAGACCTGCAGCTTCCGCAGATCTGGCCTGCGGTCTCCGCAGTTAGCCGGCGGCCTCTTCGACCTCTTCCATGGTGAGCCGGAGCGCCTTCACGGCGTCGCCGTGGATCTGGCAGATGCGCGGCTCGCTGACTCCCAACACCTTCGCGATCTCACGATAGGTGAGGCCCTCCACATAGTAGAGGCCGACGACCTGGCGCTGCCGGTCCG
>DATBAA010000358.1:0-4028 GCA_036271755.1 Myxococcales bacterium
GCCGCTGGCGCCGACGAATCGCTCTTCTTCCTCGCCGACGCGCTGCAGGACTCTGGCAAGGATCAGGAAGCCGTCCAGAGCGCGCGCGAGCTGGTGACGCGCTTCCCGCGGTCGCTCTACGCGCCGGCCAGCCACGTCTTCATCGGCGAGCATCTCTTCGACGCCGCCAAGTTGGACGAAGCGCTGACCGAGTATCGCGCGGCGGCAACGGTGCCTTCGGACGACGTCTATCCCTACGCGCTCTACAAGGCCGCCTGGTGCCGCTTCAACCAGAACCGCTTCGACGACGCCATGAAGCTGCTGCGCCGGGTGAGCGAGATCTCGGAGAAGAAGGGCAACTTGAACAGCGTGCAGCTGGCCCGCGAAGCGCGCCGCGACTACGTGCTCTCGTACGCCCGCACCAGCAAGCCGGAAGAAGCGCGCGACCGCTTCGTCGCCATCTTCGGCAAGGTGGCCGGCCTGAAGATGCTGGAGCAGTTCGACAAGCTGCTCTTCGACACGGGCCGCGATCCGGAGGCGGCCATGATCGCCCGCCAGCTGCTGGCGCTGCACGGAGACTCGCCGGGCGCCGCGCTCGACGAGACGCGCCTGCTGGTGCTGGCCCAGCGCGGCGGCAAGCGGAGCGAGCTGCTCGCCACCGCCAAGAATCTCGTAGCCACCTTCCAGCGCGTCCGTGAAAATGACAAGGGCGACAAGGGCGCGCAGGGCGACGCCTTTGAGGAGGCGAACCGCCTGGGCGAGGAGACGCTGCGCAACCTGGCGGTGGAGATCCACACCGAAGCGCGCAAGACAGATTTGAACGACACCTGGAACGCCGCGCGCGCCCTCTACGCCGACTACCTGACGCTCTTCCCCGACGCGCCCGACGCGTACGAGCTGCGCTTCTTCGACGGCGAGCTCCTCTATTCGCGCAACGCCAAGGCGCAGGCGGCCGAGCAGTATGAAGCGGTGACGAAGGCCGACTTGTCGGCGCTGCAGGCCAAGAAGCAGCCCGGGCGGTGGCTGCAGAAGGCCGCCTGGAGCGCGGTGCTCTCGCGCAGCGAGACGCTGCCGGAGCAGCAGGCCAAGGACACCGGCGCCCACGGTGATCAGCGCAAGCTCTCGCCAGACGAAGAGAAGCTCCACGTGGCGTGCTTGCTCTATCTGCAGGCGCTGCCGGAGGGCTCGCACGCGGTCGAGGTGGCCTTCAAGGCCGGCCGGCTGGAGTACATCTCAGGGCAGCTCGACGAGGCGAAGGAACACTTGAGCTGGGTGGCGAAGAAGCACCCAGAGCACGAGCTGGCGGAGTACGCGGCCAATCTGGTGCTCGACATCGCCAACATCCGCAAGGACTGGGAGGGGCTGCACAAGTCCGCCGTCGAGTTCTCGGCCGACAAGAAGCTGTTGAGCCACGGCACGCTCGCGGCCGACGTCTCGCGCATCGAAGAGGAGAGCGCGTACTCCATCGCGGACGCCGCTACGCCCGACGAGAAGAAGGCGCAGTCTCTGCTGGCGTTCGTCGACGCGCATCCGCACGGGCAGCTGGCCGACAAGGCTTTGTTCGGAGCGGCGGCGGCGCTGTCGCGGGCCAACGACATCGACGGCGCGCTCGCTGCTCGCGCTCGCGTCTGGAAGGAGCAGCCGCAGTCGCCGCTGGTGCCGCGCGCGCTGCTCGCTTCGGCGGCGGATCTGTCGGCGGTGGCCGACCTGGGCGAGGCCGCGAACCTGCTCGAGAAGTACACCAACGGCTGGCAGAAGCAGGAGGCGAACCGCAAGTGGCGCCGCGAGCACCCGCAGCCCAAGCCCGCTGTCTCAAAAGGTAGGCCGGCGGAAGGCCCGGTCTTCGAAGAGGCCAAGGCGCAAGGCGCGCTGCACGACGCCATCGTCCTGCGCGAGGCGCGGGGCGAGCTGCAGAAGGCGCTCAACGACCGCGAGCTGTCGCTGAAGCTCTGGGACAAGACCGCCGACAAGGACGAGCAGCTGTTCGCCCTGGCGCGGCTGCACGCGCGAAACAACGAGATCTCCAAGGCCGCGCGCGAGTTCGCCGGCCTCGCCAAGAGCACCAAGAAGCCCGGGCTGTCGCTGGCCTCGTGGCGCGAGTCGGGCAAGCTCTACGACCGCCTGCGCGAGACGGGCAACGCCACCTGGTCGTGGAGCGAGGCGGAGAGGACCTACAAGACCATGGGGCCGAAGGCGCGCGAGAAGTTGCCGCCCGAAGGCATCGCCGCCGCCGCCGAGGCGCACTACGCGCTGGGCGGAGAAGGCTTCGATCGCTTCAAGAAGCAGCAGATCGTCATGCCGCTGATGGCCAACCTGAACCGCAAGATCTCACTCTTGCAGCAGGTGAAGAAGCGCACCGAGGAGACGGTCTCGATGCGCCAGGCCGAGCCTGCGGTGTGCGCGCTGGGCCAGCTGGGCGAGGCGCAGATGCTGCTCGGTCAGGCGCTGGCGCAGAGCCCGTATCCCGCCGGCCTGAACGGCGAGCAGCGCAAGCTCTATCGCGCCGCGCTGGCCGAGAAGGCGAAGCCCATCTTCGACGACGCGCGCGGCACGCTGGAGAGCGCGGACGAGAAGGCGCACGAGCTGGGCGTGGTGGGCGCTTGCCCCAATCGCGTCGCGCAGCTCTTGAGCAAGGTGAACGGCGAGCCGGAAGATCGCGATCAGCTGCAGCTCGCGGCCGCGCCGGTGGTCGACATTCCGGACTACGCTCCGGCCGACGGCGTCGAAGCAGAGCGCGGCAAGCGCGTGCTGGGTGAGGCGCTCGCGGCGGCGGATTCACTGCCGGCCGAGGCGGCCGTGGAAAAGTTCGAAGCGATCTCGAAGACCTCGCCCCAGGCCAGCTTCGACTACGCGGTGGCGCTCGACAATGCAGGCCGCGCGGACGATGCAGAGAAGGTCTACCGGGACGTCGCCAACTCCGCGAAGGGCGAGCTCGCGCAGACCGCCGCGGAGCGCTCCGCCGCGCTGGCCGCGGTCCGCAAGGACGCAGCGGCGGCCCGGGCGGATTTGAAGCTGACCGCGCAGCCGTCGGCGCTCGAGGCAGAGATCGATCTCGCGCTGGGCGATGCCCCCGCCGCGCAGGCCGCTGCCCGCAAGGTGCTGGCGCTGCAGCCGCTCGACGTCCGCACGCTCTGCGCCATGGCCCGCGCGCAGCTGGCGCAGAAGGCCGTGCAGGTGGCGAAGCTGCTCGCCGTGCGCGCCGCCGCGGCCGATCCGAAGGACGCCGAGCCGCTCTTGGTGAAGGCGGAGATTGCCCGCGTCGAGAACCAGCCGGCCGAAGAGCTCGCCGCGGCCCAAGCCGCCGTGGCCGCAGACGCAGACTCTTCGCGCGCCGCGCTGGTGCTGGGCCGCGCCCTCTATGAACGCGGCCAGCTGGACGCCGCGGTCGAGTCGTTCCAGAGCGCCGCCGAGCTGGACCCGGCCTCGTATGCCGCCGCGCTCGCTTTGGGACAAGCGCTCGAAGCCTCGGGCGACCCAGATGGGGCAAACGAGGCGCTGAAGCGGGCGACCGCTCTCTCGCCTCGCGCCGCGGAACCGCACCTCGAGCTCGCTCGCATCGCACTGGATGAGCAAGACGATGCCCAAATGGCGCTCAAGGAAGCAAAACTTTTCCTCAGTCTGTCGTCGCAGCCGCCTCCCGCCGACCATCCGATCCACGCTTTGATCGAGCGCTGCGAGGGAAGCCTGAAGCACGAGACTCAGGCATCGGTCGTGCAAGGTCAGTCAGCTCAGTAGACAGGCGGCAGCCGGGCAGGGGCAGGACTGGGAGCTGTACGGGGTCAGGGGGTCGGCGATGGTGAGGGGATTGGTTCTAGCGGTGGCGCTCTTCTCGGGCGCGCTCGCGGCAGCAGAGACGGAAGGCGCGCGGCCAGCGGCGCGGACGAAGCGCACGGTGCTGCACTTCGGCGAAGACGACATCCGCGGCGGCATCACCCGGCCTGACGGCGAGCTGGTGCAGGCGCCGCGCAAAGCACACGAAGACAGCCTTCTGCGCGTGCGGCGTTCGTTCGCCGACCGCGCCCTCGCAGCGCCTCTCGCAGGCCGATAAC
>DATBAA010000359.1:0-4064 GCA_036271755.1 Myxococcales bacterium
AGAACAACATTCCCAGCGGCAAAGACGATAGCCCGCCGCATTGCTTTGGGGTATCCGACCAAGAATGCTGCTGCCGCTCGCCATCGCCCTGGCCACCGCTAGCTCTGCTCCTCACTTCATCCAGGATGACTACGAAGCCGCCCGCGCCGAGTCGCAGGCGCGCAAGGTTCCGCTCTTCGTAGAGGTGTGGGCTCCCTGGTGAAACAGCTGCCGGCTCCTGCGCGCGTCGCTGCACGATGACGCGATCAAGAGCTACGCCGGGCAGTTTGCCTGGCTGGAAGTAAACTTCGACAACCCGAGCAACGCCGCGTTCCTGGATTCGCACATGAACCAGGGATATCCGCTCATCCTCATCATCTCGCCGGCCGGCGAGACGGTGATGACCTGGCCGGGCGGGGCCACCGTCGCGCAGCTGCGCGGCTTTCTCGACGAGGCGCTGAAACCGCCGGCCAAGGCCAAGGCCGACGAAGCCTTGAGGCACGGCGACGCGCTCTTTGGTGCCAATGATCTCGCGGGAGCCATCGTCGCGTATCGCGAGGCCTTGAAGCTGGGTGGGTCTGCCTGGCCGCGCCGCGACCACGCCGTCGAGCAGCTGATTGGCGCGCTGCAGACGAAGGATCCGCACGAGTGCGCGCTGGCCGCGGCAGAGCGCGCGCCGTTGCTGCCGCGCCAGCACGTCTTCGTCAACGTGGCGCTGATGGGCGAGAGCTGCGCTTCGGACGAGGCGCCCGCGGTGGCCGCGAAGCTGGAAGGCTTCGCCGCGGAGGCCTTGGAGCTGCCTGCGGCTTCGGAGGACGACCGCTACATGCTCTTCGAAGCGCTCTATGCGGCGCGCGCCAAGGACAAGGCGGCTGCCCATGCGCTGGCGGCCAAATATCTGGCTTATGTCGAATCGCGGCCTGCGCCGAAGAATGACGACCAGCGGCTGGCGCGCGATCTGGCGCTGCTGCGGGCGGCGGTGAAGCTCGGCGAGCCGGCGCGGGCGATTCCGGCGCTGGAGGCGACCGAGCGCGCGATTCCGGGAGACGACACGCCCGTCTCCTGGCTGGCGAGCGCGTATGCCGCGGCGGGCCGTCCCGATGATGCCCTGGCGGCTTGCGCGCGCGGGCTGGCCAAGGCGCCCGGGCCGGCGGGCAGAGCGCGCCTGCTGATGACGCGGGCTTCGATCTGGACCAAGAAGGGCGATGGCCCGGCGGCGAAGAAGGATCTGCTGGCGGCGCTGGAGGCCGCCAAGACCATTCCGGCGGCGCCGTCGCGGGAGATGACGGAGGGGCAGATCAAGCGGCAGCTGAGCGCGCTCGGCGCGCCCTGAGCTGTCTTGGGCGGCCGGCGGTGCCGTCAGCAGGGGAGTGGTACGAGGGGACGGCAGTCCCCTTGTACAGCGGAGCCGAAGGCGGAGCATCGAGTTGGGGTGTGTTGGTCGAGCTCAGCGTGCTCAGCGACCACCTGCACCTGATCGTCGAGGCGGACAGCAGCGTCGCGCTCTCTCGCGGGGTGCAGGGGTTGTGCGTGAGGATCGCGCGGGCATTGAATGGCGCACTCGAGCGGCACGGGCGCGTCTTTGCGGATCATTTCCATTCGCGACTGCTCACCTCGCCGACGACGCTGGTGAACGCGATCCGGTACGTCTTGGGGAATGCTCAGCGTCACTACGGTCGCGTGATCATGGATGCGTTCTCGTCGGCGGACGTGGAGAATGAGGGTGTTCTGGGGCCGCCGCGGGGCTGGCTGCTGCAAAGAGGGTGGCCCCGGGCGCCGCGGCGGCTGCTCGAGGCGCTCGCTGGGACGGCGCGATATCGCGCGGTGTAGAGTCGCCGGATGCCGCCGCGCTGGACCCGCCGCCCCGAAGGTTCCAATTGGGGCGACTTCGGCGCGGACGATCAGCTGGGCCGGCTCAATCTGTTGACGCCGCTTAAGGTGCTGCAGGGCATCGCCGAGGTGAAGGAGGGCCGCTCCTTCTGCCTGAGTCTGCCGCTCGACGTTCCGGGCGAGTCGGGCTTGAACCCGCGCCGCCACCCGCCCAGGCTCAGGCCCACCGAGCTGAACGGCGTGCCTTTCATGAACAAACCGCTCAGCCACCTCGACGAGCGCAACACCGACATTCTCTGTGACGACGAAGTCACCATGAGCCTGCAGTATTCGACGCAGTGGGACAGCTTCGCGCACGTCGGCTCTCACTTCGATGCCGACGGAGACGGCGTGGCCGAGCACGTCTATTACAACGGCTGGCGCGCGCATGAGCACGTGCTCGGGCCGGGCGACGCAGGCGTGAAGGCCGGTGAATCTTCCGCGCGGGCGCTGGGCATCGAGAGCTTCGCGTTGAAAGCCATTCAAGGCCGCGCGGTGCTGGTCGACCTGCACGCGCACTTTGGAAGAGAGCGGGTCTTCGTCGGCCTGGACGAGCTGACCGAAGTACTGCAAAGAGACTCGGTCGAGATTGAATCGGGAGACATCCTCGTCTTCCACACCGGCTTCTCCGAGATGCTCCTGGAGATGGATCGCCATCCCCAGATGGAGCTCCTGAACCGCTCCTGCGCCGTGCTCGACGGCCGCGACCTGCGGCTCTTGCAGTTCATCACCGACAGCGGCGTGGCGGCACTCTGCGCCGACAACTATGCCGTCGAGGGCTACCCCGCGCGTCCGGCGAGCGGTCCTCGCGCCGCGCTGCCGCTGCACGAGCATTGCCTCTTCAAGCTGGGCGAGCTCTGGTGGCTGACCGGGCTGGCCGCCTGGCTGCGCTCCAATGGCCGCAGCCGTTTCCTGCTCACGGCGCCGCCACTTCGGCTGCCGGGCGCGGTAGGCTCGCCGGTCACTCCCGTCGCCACCGTCTAGGAGATCTCTTCTGCGCGTTCTCATCACCGGTGCCGCAGGCTTCATCGGCTCGCACCTGACCAGTGCCCTCCTGGCGCGCGGCACCATCGCCGGCAAGGGCGGCGCCCAGCGGCGCATCCACGAGCTGGTGCTGCTCGACCTGCTGCCCGTAGGCTCGCGGAAGATGCTGGGCACCAACATGCCCATCAACGTGCGCCACATCGCCGGAGACGTGGCCGACAGCGCCCTGCTCGACCAGGTGCTGGCCGACGGCGTCGACTCCGTCTTTGCCCTGAGCGCCACGCTCACCTCGCAAGCGGAGGCCGACTTCGCGCGCGGCTTGGAAGTGAACCTGCACGGCCTGTTGCGGTTGCTCGAAGCTTGCAGAATCCGCGGCACCGCGCCGCGCTTCGTCTTCACCAGCTCTATCGCCGCCTTTGGCGGGCCGCTGCCGGCCACCGTCGGCGACGACGTTCCCCTGAATCCGCAGACCTCTTATGGAGCTCACAAAGCAATGGGTGAGTTGGCGCTGCACGACTATTCGCGCCACCGCTTCGTCGACGGCCGCGCGCTGCGGCTGCCTATCGTGCTGGTGCGGCCCGGCGCGCCGCAGCAGTCCATCTCCGACCGGCTGGCGGCGCTGATTCGCGAACCGTTGAAAGGCAACGACACCACCTCGCCGTGGCACCAAGGGACGGTCGTGCCGGTGGCCTCGGCGCGCTCGGTGGCGGCGAATCTGGTGGCCATGCACGATCTGCCTGCCGAGAGCTTCGACTACACGCGCGCTTTGAACCTCTGCTCGGTCAGCGTCAGCATCGGTGACTTGCTCGATGCCTTGCCCCGCGCGGCCGAGCGTCACGGGCTGAAGGATCCGCTGGGCCAGGTGACGCTGAAGCCCGAGCCTTCGCTGCAGGCTATCATTGACGCGTGGCCTCGGCGCATCGAATCCGAGAAGGCCCGCAAGCTGGGGCTGGTGGCCGACGCCTCCATCGACGCCATCATCGACCGATTCATCGAAGACAACCTCAAGGTAAGCCGCAAGTGAGCGACGTCTGCATCATCGGCGGCGGCTCGTCGGGCGTCACCACCGGCAAGGCCTTGCTCGAGCGCGGCGTCTCCTTCGACATCTTGGAGAAAGGCTCGAACCTGGGCGGCATGTGGCGCTACCAGAACGACAGCGGCACCTCGTCCGCGTATCGAAGCCTGCACATCGACACCAGCCGCAAGAGCCTGGCCTATTCGGACTTTCCCAT
>DATBAA010000360.1:0-4329 GCA_036271755.1 Myxococcales bacterium
CTCGTCGATGTAGCGGCGCGCCAACGCCTCGAACCGCGCGTCGGCCGTGGCCTCCGCGGGCACCACCGCCTTCGAACAACCCACCACCAGGACCATCACCGCGAGAGCGCGCATCGGGCTTCCTCCGAGAGGCCGCGCACACTACTCCGTCTTTGATTCACCGCGAAGGAGGGCGAAATTCGCGGAAAAAAAGCGCTCAGCTGTCGCGGATGGCGATGGTCTGGCCGACCTGCAGAGCCCTGGCGCGGCGGCCGGTCATGTTGTTGAGGCGCTTGAGCTTGTCGACCGTGGTGGAGAACTTCGCGGCGATGTTCCAGAGCGAGTCGCCCGGCTTCACCACGTACGATGCGCCGCCGGCGACCTCGCGCACTGGCGCGGTGCTCTTGGCCACCGCAGGAACGGCCGCGCGGCCTTGCGCCTTGGGAGCGCGCTTCTCCTCCAGCTGCGAGCCCTGGGCGAGGCGCGAGGCACCGCCCATGGGAATGACCAGCAGCTTGCCGACCTTGATCTGCCGGACAGACTTGATGCCGTTGGTGCGCATGATCGCGGCCTCCGACACGCCGTAGGCGCGGGCGATCTTGGACAACGGCTCGCCCTTCTCCACCTTGTGCTCGACGAAGCTGAGCCGGTCAGACGGGCCGAGCTTCTCGTAGGCCGCGAGGAACGTGTCCTTGGTGCCCTTGGGCAGCTTCACCGTCCAGCCGCCCGGAGGCGTGCAGAAGCGGCGCAGCTCGGGGTTCAGGTCGCGCACCGTCTCGAAGGGAATGCCGGCGGCCTTGGCGATGACGTGCAGGTCGGTGGAGTCGGGAACGCGCACCTCATCCAGGGGCTCGGCCTGCTCGTACGGGACGCTGAAGCCGAAGCGCTCGGGGTGCTTGGAGATGAGCGCCGCGGCGATGAGCTTGGGCACGTAGTGCTTGGTCTCGGCGCGCAGCGTGCGGCCCTTGCCCATCATCATCCAAAAATCTTTCGTCCGGTCGTTGCGAATGGCCTTGTCCACCTTGCCCTCGCCGGCGTTGTAGCCGGCCCAGGCCAGGTACCAGTCGCCGTGGAAGCGCTCGCGCAGATCCTTCAGATAGCGCGCGGCGGCCACGGTGGACTTGGCCGGGTCGCGGCGCTCGTCCACCCAGAAGTCGGTGATGAGGCCGTAGCGGCGCGAGGTGCCGACCATGAACTGCCAGAGGCCGGCGGCCTTGGCGAAGGAGTAGGCGTAGGCGTTGAAGCCGCTCTCGATCATGCTCAGGTAGACGAGGTCGAGCGGCAGACCCTCCTTCTGCAGCGTGCTCTGCATCATCGGCAGGAAGCGCGTGGAGCGCGCCAGCCAGTGGGCGAAGTGGTCGCGGGCGTCGGTCTGGAAGAAGCGGATGTAGGCCACCACCGCGTCGTTCAGCTCGACGGGAATGTCGTACTTGGCCCGCAGCTCTTCCTCGGAGATTCCGAGCAGCTCGGGCAGGGACACCGAAGCCGCGCTGCCGGCCGGCGCCGGATCGGCCAGCGGGGCGCCGTCGAGGCTTTCGCCCAGGGCGATGAGGACGTCGCGCACCAGCGGGTCGCTCGGGTCGAGGCCAACCGTGAGCGCGTCGTGCGCGCCCGCGCCGGGAGCCTGCGGCAAGAGGCCGGCCTTCTCTTCGGCCTTGCGCACGTCCTCCATCTCGGCCGCGCTCTTGTCGACCTCTTCCTGCGTCTCCGGGTCGTCGGCCGTCTCTTCGCGCTGCGGCTCATTGGCCCGCGGCGGTTCGCTGACCCCCTCGTTTTCGTCCTTGGGAGCGGCCGGAGCAGCAGCGGCGGCAGGAGCGGTCTGCGCGCGTGCTGAAGCGGCACAGAGGATGATCGACAGGGCTAGACCGCGAAGAAACAAAGAACCTCCAACCAAGACCGGAAAGGGCCGTGAAAAGCCGTCAAACATGAATCATCGGCACGCCGCGCTCATTCCCTCGGCAGCCCGCGCAGGAAAGCCGCGGTCAACTTGCGTGTCACCGCGGGTCGCTCCACCTGTGGAACATGCCCACACGCAGGAAGCAACTCCACCCGGCCGCCCTGGATGCGGCGGAAGTCCTCCACCGACCGCAGGGGCAGCAGCCGGTCCTGGGCGCCCCAGATGATCAGCACCGGCACCCGCAGGTCGGTCAGCGTGTCGATTCCCAGGGACCGGTCCGCGCCGGAGCGGGCGTCGTCCAGGATGCGCTGGACCGTGTCGGTGCCCCAGTTGCGGGCGAAGTCGCGAGCCACGAGCCAGAAGGGCCAGGGCGTCTTGTGGAAGAGCAGCTCGGCCATGCGGGACGCGCCCTGCAGCTCGTCGGGAAACGAGCGCGGCAGGGCGTTCATCGCCTCGTCAGACAGCTCGGCGCCGGCCGGGTTCAAGCCGACCACGCCCGCGATCAGGTCCGGCCGCTCGTGGGCCGCGTAGAGCGAGAGCGCGCCGCCCAGCGAGTTCCCCGCCAGCACCACCTTGCCGCCCGTCTCGCGCTTGAGCTCCTCGGCGCAGGCGATCACCACCTGGCCATACTCGCGCGCCGACAACGCTTGCGCGGGCCTTGGCGACCGGCCGTGTCCGGGCAGCTCCAAGAGCACCACGCGCTTCGAGTCTGGAATCAGCGCGGGCAAGAGCGGCGTCATCGAGCTGGCCGAGCCGCCCAGGCCGTGCAGCAGCATCACCGCGGGGCCGCTGCCCTTGCCGGCGAAGGCGTAGCGGTGCACGCGGTGGCCGTCGGCGACGCCGGTCCAGCTCTCGGCGCCCTGGGCCAACAAGGCGCCGTGGGCCAGCCGCAGCATCAGATCGAGCGACAGGTCGGGAACGCCGTGCAGCACGCCGCGCGAGAGCATGCGCCGGGCCGCGAGGGAGAGCTTGCGATGGCGGGTGGCGAGCCCGAGCCAGAGGCTGTGCGGAGGCGACTCGGTGAGCTCTTCGCTCATCGGTTGGGACCGCCGGCCCTGGGCGCGGCCTTCTCGCCCCGGGCGAGCGGCTCTCCGTGCCCCGGGCCGAGGATATACGGCCGGTACTTCGCGTCGTCGAACTTCGGAGAGTTGGCGGGCTCGTGGCAGCGCATGCACCAGGCCGCCGGCACCGACTCCTTCATCTTCGCGCCGTTGGGGTCGTCGATGTGCAGGCTGCCCGGGCCGTGGCACGCCTCGCACTGCACGTCCTGCCGGCCCGTTCCGCGCGGGCCGATGCCGGGGCTGCCGATGGCGGTGCGGTCGATGCGGCACACCCCGCCCGGCTGCTGCCAGCCCGTGACGTGGCAGGTGATGCAGTCCAGGCTGAACTGCTTCTTCACCGCCACCAGCGTCTCGTAGGCGTGCGCGTGGCGGGTCTGCGCCCAGAAGGCGGCTTCGCTGTCGTGGCAGCTCGCGCAGGAGCCGGCGCCGACGTAGGCCGCTTCCTTGGCGGCCGCGGGCGGGCACGATTCGGGCTGCAGCTTCGCCTCCTTCAAGTTGATGTCGGCGATGGCCTGGTCGTAGGTGTCCACCAGCTTCTGCCCGTCGGGGTCGGAGGCGAGCTTCTCGCCCATGGGCACGTAGCTCACCTGCGCCCAGGTGCTGCCGGCGGCGGGGGCGGGCAGCGGCGCGTTGGCCAGCTCCTGCCGCCGCTGGGTCAGCTCGTCGATCTTGGAAGAGAGCTGCGCCTTCCGCTCGGGGTGGCCTTCGAGCTGGCTCTTGAAGCGGGCGATGCGCGCGTGGAGGATCTTCAGGTCGTCCTGCGCGTCCTCGCGGGAGGGAGCGAGCTTCAGGGGACCTTCGCCCAGGTGGACGTCGACGCGCAGCAGGCTCTGGCCATGACCTTCGACGGCGAGCAGCGGCGGACCCGAGACGTCGCGGCGATTCAAGTCGCTGGCCGGATCATCGAGGTGCCCCAGGACCACCAGGTCGACGCCGGCCGCCTTGGCCGCGGGCAGCAAGGCCAGCGCGGCGGAAAACGCGCCGTCCGCGCGGGGAATGGCGAGCATCACCACGAGCTTCGCTCCCTGGGCCCGCAGCTCCTTGGCCCGGGCGGCGATGGTGGCCTTCGGGTCCTCTTGGAAGCCCGCCGCGAAGAGGCCGACCTTGATGGCGCCGGCGTCGGCCAGGATGGTGGCGCGCGCTCCCTGCACCTGCGCGACCCCCGCGTCCAGCAGAGGCACCGGCCCGGCCGAGTCGACCGCGAACTTCCCGCCCAGGGCCAGATCGCGAGGTCCCAAGGCGCGGGCAGCGGCGCCCATCAGGGCCTCTTGCGCGGCCAGGGTCTGCGCCTTGAGCTTCTTCTGGGTGAGCAGCTGTCCCGACGGCCGCGAGGCGGACTCGAAGAGCAGGTCGCCCGCGTCGGCAAAGAGCACGTTGGGCTCCTGCTTGCGC
>DATBAA010000361.1:0-4563 GCA_036271755.1 Myxococcales bacterium
AGCGCGGCGGCCCGACGGAGCTGGCGCTGCTGGATCACAACTAGCTTCTCTTTGTGGAGTCCGAGGCCGCGCCGACCGTGCCGTGCGGTGGACATCTATGTGCCTGCTTTTTTCGTGGAAAAAGTGTGGTGATGCAATGGAGCGCGGCGTGGCGCCCGGACTTGCATCCGCTGCCGTCAGCCGGGGCGCCCCAAAAAGAAATGTGCTGGTTCAGTTCACGCAAGGCAATTCACGTCACTCAGCGGCTGCGGCCCGATGCCGGGCACTTGCGAAAGCAAGGGCCCGCGCAGGTCCTGTTGAAGGCTTTCAAGGACGCGACAGAGCAGGGCGGCATCCGCATCGCGCACTACTCCATTCAGGGCAATCATCTGCACCTGGTGGTCGAGGCGGAGAGCGCGCAGGAGCTCGCGCGGGGTGTTCAGGGTCTGTCGGTCCGGATAGCGCGGCGGTTGAATCGGCGCATCGGCAGGAGCGGGCCGGTGTTCGCCGATCGCTATCACTCGCATGTGCTGGGCACGCGGCGGGAGGTCGCGAATGCCATTCGCTATGTCACCGGTAACTATCGCCACCACGCTCGCGAGCATCTGCCAGCTCGCTTCAGCGATCCGCTGGCGACTAGCCCGGAACGTCCACTGTCGGAGCCGAAGCTGTGGCTGCTGCGCGTCGGTTGGCAGATGGAGCCAGTTACCGGCTACCGAACCTTCGAGCCGCCGTGACCGCTACGCGGCCTTGGCGTGGTCGCGCCACCACTGCTGGCCCGACGCTGGCAGGGCGTAGATTGGATCGTAGTACTCGTACTTGCGCGTGAGCGCGTCGGGGACGTCGTCCTCGATGCCGGTGCGGTAGTTCTTGGTCCAGTAGGAGATGCCCTTCTCCTGATCGTACTCGGCCACCTGGTGCACCCAGCGCTTGCCCACGTAGGGCACGTCGCAGACGATGCGCGGGGTAGCGAAGCCCGGCAGGTATCCCATGATGTCGTGCTGCAGCTTCTGCGCCTCCAGCACGGTGGTCCGCCAATGCTCGCTGTTGGGGATCATGTCGCACATGTAGAAGTAGTACGGCAGGATGCGGGCGTGGTCCTGCAGCATGAAGCAGAGGTCGAGCAGCGCCTTCTGCGAGTCGTTCACGTTGCGCAGCAGCACGCCCTGGTTGCGCACGTCGCGGAAGCCCATCGCCAAGAGCTTGCCCGCGGCCTTGCCCAGCAAAGGCGTCACCTGGTTGGCGTGGTTCACGTGCGTGTGCAGCGAGAGGTTGACCCCGCGGCCAAACGCCTTCTTCGCCAGCCGGTCCATGCCCGCCAGGACTTCGTCCTGCAGGAAGTGCTGGGGAATGCCCATCAGGCCCTTCGAGGCGAGGCGGATGTCGCGGATGTTCTCGATGTCCAAGAGCGAGCTGACGAACGGCTCCAGCGCGCTGATGGGCATGTTGGCGATGTCGCCGCCCGACACCACCACGTCGCGCACTCCAGGAGTCGCGCGCAGGTACTCGAGCATCTGCGTGTGCCGGTCTTTCTGCGGCACCGCGAACTTGAGCTTCTTCACCTGCGGCACGCTGTTGCCCACCAGGTCCATGCGCGTGCAGTGACCGCAGTACTGCGGGCAGGTGGAGAGCATCTCCGCCAATACTTTAGTGGGGTAGCGGTGCGTGAGACCTTCGACCTTCCACATCTCCTGCTCGTGCAGCGAATCGCGCGAGGCCTTGGGGTGGCTGGGCCAGTCGGTGCGCCGGTCGGTGAAGGCCGGCAGCATGTAGCGCCGCAGCGGATCGTCGCGCAGGTTCCGCTCGTCCAGCGTGTTGATCATGTGCGGCGTGATCAAGATGGACATGGTGGCCCGCTCGGCCTGATCGCGCTCCATGTCCAACGCCAGATCATCGGGCAACAGCGAACCCAGCGCCTCCTTCAGCTCGCGCAGGTTCTTGACCGTGTTCTTGCGCTGCCAGGTCGCGTCCTCCCACTGCTCGCGGGTGACGTCCCGGTAACCGGGCAGCCGCTTCCAGTCGGGCTCCACGAAAGCGCGGTCCAACGGATAGTGAAACGGCTGCTCCGATTTCTTCACGCTGCCTCCAGAGGGGCCGCGATGTACTCGCGTGCCGCTGCCCGGTCAAGGCGGTCGCGAACCGGGCGTAGAGCGATTAGACTCGCCGCCGATGTTCAGCTTTCGGCTCGGGCCCTTTCCCGTATCAGTGTATCCCCTCTTCTTCCTGGGCGCAGCCATGCTCGGAAGCGGCCTGGGTTTCGGCTGGGAGATGCTCGTCTGGATCGGCGTCGTCTTCGTCAGCATCGTCGCCCACGAGCTGGGGCACGCGGTGGTGGCGCGCCTCTTCGGCGGCAGCCCCGAGATCCGGGTGGAGATGCTGGGCGGCGTCACCTATCCGCAGTTTCGCAAGCCGCCCACGCCGTTGCGGCAGTTCGTGCTCTCGCTCGCCGGGCCGCTCGCGGGGCTTGCCCTGGGAGCCGCCGCCTATGGTTTGACGCGGGTGATGCCGCCGGCCGCGGGCTCGCCCAGCGCGCTGGCGATGTTCTTCTTCATGGAGACGAGCATCGTCTGGGCGGTCTTCAATCTCCTGCCCATCCTGCCGCTCGACGGCGGCCAGATGATGCTGGCGGTGCTCGAGGGCGTCCGCCGCAAGCCTTCGGTGACGCTGGCTTCGTGGATCTCTGTGGTGGTGACGGTGGCGGCGGCCGGCCTCTACTACTGGTATCGCGGCGTGAGCATGTGGACGCTGCTCTGGTTCGGGTACTTCGCCTTCCAGAACGTCACCCGCGCCCTGGCGGCCGGACGCGCTGGTCCACGGCCCGCGCAGGTGCAGCCGGTCGATCCGCTGGAGCAGGCCGACATTGCCCGCGCTACGGAAGCAGCCCGGGTGGCCGTCGCCGGCCGCGACTTCGACGCCGCGCAGAAGGAAGCCGCCGCGCTCGAGGCCGCCGGCGGTCCGCTGCGCCAGGCGGCAGGGCTTCGCCTGCGGGCCGGCGTCGAGCTGGCCCGCGGCGACAACGAGACCGCGGCGCTGCTGGCCGGACAGAGCTTCTCCATCGTGCAGAGCGCCGAGGCGGCCGTGGTCGCGGCCCGGGCCAACCTGCGCGCCGCCCAGAAGGAGCGGGCGTTCAACTGGCTGCGCCGGGCGGCAGAGGCGGGCGCGCCGGTGGCCTCCATCCAGGCCGACCCGGAGCTGGGCGCGCTGCTGCAAAAGGTCCCGGCCTGATTGACCGGCTGCCTCCGCTTGAGCCATCTTGCGCGCCCCGAAATGGAAACTTCCCGACGCACAGAGCTGTTTCCGCAGGCCACCGACGCGGAGTGGAGCGACTGGCGCTGGCAGTCGCGCCACAGCGTCCGCTCGCTCGACGAGCTGGAGAAGGTCGTCGACCTCACCGAGGACGAGCGGCGCGGCTGCGAGGAGACTCGCGACATCTTCCGCCTCGGCATCTCTCCTTATTACCTGTCGCTCATCGACAAGAAGCACCCCTTCTGTCCGGTGCGCATGCAGTCCATTCCGGTGAAGGCCGAAGCCGACAAGAGCACCGGTGAGCTGCGCGATCCGCTGGGCGAGGACAAGCACCGCCCGGTGCGCGCCATCGTCCACAAGTATCCCGACCGGGTGCTGCTCCTGGCGCTCGATCACTGCTCGGTCTACTGCCGCCACTGCACGCGCCGCCGCATCACCAGCGGAGACGAGGGCGGCATCTCGCGCGAAGAGCTGGACGAGGCCATTGCCTACCTCCGCCAGCACCCTGAAGTCCGCGACGTGCTGGTCTCGGGCGGTGATCCGTTGCTGCTCTCGACCGGGCGCTTGCAAGAATTGCTCGAGCAGGTCCGCAGCGTGCCGCACGTGGAGATCATCCGCATCGGCACGCGCATTCCGGTCTGCCTGCCCATGCGCGTCGACGACGAGCTGGCCGTCATGCTGCGGAAGTTCGCGCCGCTCTTCGTCGTCACCCACTTCAACCACGCCAAGGAGATCACGCCCGAGGCGCGCGCGGCCTGCGAGCGGCTTATCGATCGCGGCGTGCCGGTCGAGAATCAGGCCGTGCTGATGCGCCGCCTCAACTCCAGCGCGCTGGCCATCAAGGACCTGATGCAGAAGTGCCTCACCATGCGCGTGCGGCCTTACTACCTGCACCAGATGGACGTGGCCGAGGGCCTGGAGCACCTGCGCACGCCCATCCAGACCGGCGTCGAGATCTTGCGCGAGCTGCGCGGCTGGACGAGCGGTCTCGCGGTCCCGCACCTGGCGGTCGATCTGCCGGGCGGGGGCGGCAAGGTGACGCTGCAGCCAGACTACGTCGTCGCCCGCAAAGAGAACGAGACGGTGCTGCGCAACTACCGCGGCGAGCGGTATGCGTACCCCGAGCCGCGCGAGACCGACTGCACCGTCCCCTACGACGAGATTTACTATCCGCACGCGGTTTCAAAGCCGCTGCCGAAGCTCCGGATCCTGCCTTGATCGCGAACCTCCTAGAGCAGCTCGCCGCCTGGATTCAGGGCGTCATCTCCGCCATGGGCTACGCCGGCGTCGCCGGCCTGATGGGCATCGAGAGCGCCTGCATTCCGCTCCCCTCGGAAG
>DATBAA010000362.1:0-8710 GCA_036271755.1 Myxococcales bacterium
GCGGGCGCCAAATCGCCTGGCTTCGACGCCGTCTTTGTCGATGAAGACCGTGGCGCCGGGAATGCTCTCTTGCCAGGGGCCGCCTTGCAGCGGAACGCCGTCCAGCTGCTCGACGACGATCGAGGCCGAGGCGTTGGGCGCGCCGTTCAAGATCACCTTGAGCTCTTCCAATGTGGCGCGCGAGCAGTCGCACTGCGGGTGCAGGAAGAGCAGCAGCGAGCTGCGCCCCGGCGCGAGCTTCACGCTGGAGGCGGCGGGCCATAGACGCGGCGCGTCCAACTGAACGCCCGGAGTGGTCTTGTACTTGCCAAACCAATACAAGCCGGCGCCCACCAGCAGCGCCCAGACGAGCACCGCCGCGATCAGTGGGAAACGGGCCTGGGCATGTTCCGGCATTCCGCCCTGGCCATCGGCACGGCTTGCCTTTGCCTTAAATGGCTTCGGTAATGCTTTCTCTCACCTGCTCCGCCAGGAAATCGATCTCGGCCGGAGCGATGGAGAGCGGCGGCATCAACACCACCACGTTGCCCAGCGGGCGCAGCATCAACTCGCGCTTGCGCCCGGCCAGCGCGACCTTGTGGCCCATGCGCGCTTCGTAAGGGAACTCTTCCTTGGTCTTGCGATCCTTCACCAATTCGATGCCGACCATCAGGCCGCGCTGGCGGATATCGCCGACGTTGGGGTGATCGATGAGCGGCATGAGGCCGTGGGCGAGCCGGTCCGCCATGGCGTTCACGTGCGCGAGCGTTCCGTTCTCCTCGAAGAGCTTCAACGAAGCGATGGCCGCCGCGCACGCCAACGAATTGCCCGTGTAGCTGTGGCCGTGGAAGAAGGTCTTCTTCGATTCGAAGGGGCCGAGGAAGCTCTCGTAGATGGCGTCGGTGGTGAGCGTGGCCGCGAGCGGCAGGTATCCGCCGGTCAGGCCCTTGGCGACGCAGAGAAAGTCGGGGACGACCTCTTCTTGCTCGCAGGCAAACAAGGTTCCGGTGCGGCCGAAGCCCGTCGCCACCTCGTCGCAGATGAGGAGCACGCCGTTGTCCTTGCAGGCCTTGGCGATGCGCTTCAGGTAGCCCTTCGGGTGCGTGATCATGCCGGCCGCGCCTTGCACCAGCGGCTCGATGATGACGGCGGCGATCTCGTCGCGGCGGCCGTGGATCAAGGTCTCGGCGGCGAGGGCCGCTGCTTGCAGGCAATGCTTGGGACCCGTGGGCCAGCGATAGACGTACGGCGTCGGCACGCGCAGGCAGTCGAAGAGCAGCGGCTGGAAGATCTCGTGGAAGAGATCCATGCCGCCCACGCTCACCGAGCCGATGGTGTCGCCGTGGTACGCCTCGGCCAGCGCGACGAACTTCTGCTTCTTCGGCTTGCCGCGCAGGCGCCAATGCTGGAACGCCATCTTGACGGCGATCTCCACCGAGGTGCTGCCGCTGTCGGAATAGAAGACTTTGTTGAGCCCCGGCTCGTCGGGAGCTTTTGGCGAGAGGCGAATCAGCTCCGCGGCCAGCTCGATGCTGGGCGGGTTGGCGAGGCCGAGCAGCGTCGAGTGCGCCACGTGCTCCAGTTGCAGGCGGATGGCGCTGTCGATCTCGGTCCGGTGGTGGCCGTGGACGTTCACCCAGAGTGAAGAGATGGCGTCGAGGTATTTGCGGCCGCGGGTGTCGAAGAGCCAGGAGCCGCGCGCGTGATCGATGATGACCGGCTCGTCGCCCGGCAGCGGCTCGAGCCAGGTCGACATCTGCGTGAAGGGGTGCCAGACGTGCGCGCGGTCCAGCGCGGTGAGCCGCTGGTGGCGCGCTTCGGCGGCTTCGAGCTGAGGAATGTCGCTCATATCGTACCGCTTTTACCAGATCTCGCGCAGGGCCTTGAGAGCGGCGTCGACGTGCTCTTCCGAGTGTGCGGCACTGAGCGCGAAGCGCAGGCGGCTGACGGCCACCGTCGGCGGGCGGATGGGTTTGGCCAGGATGCCCAGCTCGCGCAGCCGCAGAGCGCCGGCGACCG
Organism: Myxococcales bacterium; assembly: GCA_036271755.1. Lineage (GTDB taxonomy): Bacteria > Myxococcota > Myxococcia > Myxococcales > 40CM-4-68-19 > 40CM-4-68-19. Next base: position 1,999 of record DATBAA010000362.1, read on the forward strand.
CGCGTTCGGGCGAGCCCATGAGCACGGGGAAGATGGCGGACTCTTCGCGAGCGCCCAGGCCGAGGCCGCGCAGGCCGGCGGCGAAGCGGCGGATGTTGCGCCAGAGGCGCGCGCGCAGCTCGTCTCCTTCGGGGCTGCTCGAGATTCTCACGGCTTCCAGCGCGGCGCAGGCCAGCGCGGGAGGCAGGCCGGTGGCGAAGAGCAGCGAGCGCGCGCGGCTGACCAAGAGCTCGCGGACGGCGTGCGTTCCCGAGACCGCGGCGCCGAAGACGCCAAACGCTTTGGAGAGGGTGGTCAGCCGCAGATCGGAGACGACGTCGAGCTCGACGCACAGTCCGGCGCCGCGCGGGCCGATGACTCCTGAAGAGTGCGCTTCGTCGACCACCAGCATCGCAGAGGCTTCCGCGCAGAGCCGCAAAAGCTCTCGCAGCGGCGCGCGATCGCCGTCCATGGAGAAGACCGCGTCGGTGACCAGGAGCTTGCGGCGGCCGGGCAGCTTGAGCAGCTTCGCGGCGGCCTCGAGGTCGCCGTGCGGATACACTTCGATTCGAGCCCGGGACAGCCTGCAGCCGTCGATGATCGAGGCGTGATTCAGCTCGTCGGAGACGATGAGATCCTCGCGCTGGACGAAGGCGCCAAAGAGCCCGCTGTTGGCCGCGTAGCCGCTGCCGAAGAGCAGCGCGGCCTGCGATCCTTCGAGCGCCGCGACGACTCTCTCCAGCTCGTGGTGCGGCTCGAAGTCGCCCACCACCAGCCGGCTGGCCGACGCTCCCGCGCCCCACTGCGCCGCGCCCTTCGCCAGCGCCTGCGCGACGCGCCCATCGCCGGCCAGTCCCAGATAGTCGTTGGAGCTGAAGTTGATCAGCCGCTCGCCCGGCCGCGGCTCGATCTCCACGCCGGGCGCCTTCCGCAGCGGCTCCAACTGCCGCCGCAGTCCCTGACCGGCCAGTGCCTCCAGCTCGGCCCGCGCAATCTCGTCCGCGACTCCCACGGCGGCGCACCCTAAAGACCCCACCGCAAACCGTCAAAAGCTTTCTCCAGAAGCCTTCAGAGAATGGTTGGACCGCGAGCCGCGCGAGCGCTATCCATGCGGTCCCATGGCCAGGCAAAAAGCAGCCCCCATCCGGCAGCCGCTTCTTCCCCTTCCGCTCGTCGAGAAGTTGATCGCCGCGGCGATGTCTCGCGGCGCCGAGTTCGCCGAGGTGTACGTCGAGCGCTCGAGCAGCACCAACGTCACGCTCGACGAGGGACAGATCAAGACCGCGCAGGCGGGGTCGGTGACGGGCGTTGGCGTGCGAGCCATCCGCGGCGCGCAGGTGGGCTATGCGCACTCGGACGATCTCGACGAGCCCACGCTGCTGCGCACCGCGCAGACGGCCGCGCTCATCGCCGACGGCAACAACGAGACGGCGCCGGTCAACCTCGCGCGCAAGCCGCTGCCGACCTACTATCAAGTGCGCACGCCGCTCTCTGAAGTCGGCATCGCCGGCAAGATCGCGCTCTTGAAAGAGGCAGACGCCGCGGCCCGCGCCTACGACAAGCGCATCAAGCAGGTCACCGGCGGCTACGCGGACACCACGCGAGAGATCCTCGTCGCCAACACGCTGGGCCACCTCGCCGAAGATCGGCAGGACCTCTGCCGGCTGGGCGTGCAGTGCGTGGCCTTCGGCAAAGGCAACGAGCGCCGCACGGGCTACTTCGGCGGCGGCGGCCGCGTCGACTTTCGCTTCTTCGAGGACTTCTCGCCCACGCACGTGGCCCGCGAGGCGGCGCGGCAGGCCATCGCCACGCTGGGCGCGGTCGCGGCGCCTTCCGGACCGACGACCGTAGTATTGGCGCCGGGCTGGAGCGGTATCTTGCTGCACGAAGCGGTCGGCCACGGCCTCGAGGCCGACTACATCCGCAAAGGCACGTCGCTCTTCGCGGGCAAGTTGGGAGAGAAAGTCGCCAGCGAGCTGGTCACGGTCATCGACGACGGCACCGTCGCCGGCGGCCGCGGGTCCATCAACGTCGACGACGAAGGCAATCAGGGCGAGCGCAAGGTCTTGATCGAGAACGGCGTCCTCAAAGGCTATTTGTATGATCATCTCAATGCGCGCCTCACCGGCAAGCGCTCCACCGGCTCTGGCCGCAGGCAGAGCTTTCGCAATCCGCCGCTGCCGCGCATGACCAATACGTATCTGGCGCCCGGCAATCAAACGCCCGAGGAGATCTTGAAGGGCGTCAACAAAGGTCTCTATTGCCGGCAATTCGGCGGCGGCCAGGTAGACATCGCCAACGGCAACTTCGTCTTCGAAATCAGCGAGGCTTATTTGATTGAAGACGGCGAGATCACGAGGCCGGTCAAAGGGGCGATGCTCATCGGCGTCGGCCCCGAGGCCTTGAAGAAGGTGAGCGCGGTGGGCAACGATCCGGCGCTCGACCCGGGCCTGGGCGTCTGCGGCAAGAGCGGGCAGATGGTCCCAGTCGGCGTCGGCTTGCCCACGCTGCGCATCGACGAGCTGACCGTCGGAGGCACCGGCGCATGAGCGCGCTCTTGAAGACTTGCGAAGAGCTGGTGCGCGCTGCCATGAAGGCCGGCGCCATCGAAGCGGAGGCCTATGCCGAGCGCACGCGCGACTCGTCGGTGCGGGTGCAGAACGGTGAAGTCGAAGAGCTACGGCAGGCCGCTTCCAAAGGAGTTGGCCTGCGCGTCATCTCCGGCAAGCGGCTTGGCTTTACCTATGGCACCGACTTCTCCAAGGCGGGTTTGAAAGCGCTGGCCGAGCGCGCGGTGGCGTTGGCGAAAGGCACCGCGAAGGATGATTCGAACTCACTGCCCAAAGGGAAGCTGCTCGGCGCGGGCAATGACGGCGAATATGATCCGGCCATCGAAGAGATCTCACCGGAATGGAAGTTGGGCGCTGCCCGGGCCGCCGAAGCCGGGGCGCGCGCCGAGGAGCCTCGCGTGCGCAAGTTCGACTCCACCGCCGCGGGAGACTATCTGGCCGAATCGGCCATTGCCTCCAGCCGCGGCGCCAGCGGCGAATCGAAAGCCAGCTATGTCTATGTCCATTGCTCGCCGGTGGCCGAACAGGACGGGCAGCTGCAAGTGGGCCGCTGGGGCGACATGCGGCGGACGCTGGACAAGCTGAAGCCTCCCGAGCAGGTGGGCCGCGAAGCTGCGCGCCGGGCCGCGCGCATGTTGGGCGCGCGCAAGGCCAAGACGCAGAGGGTGCCGGTCATCTTCGATGCGCAGATGGCGGCGGCGTTCATCGGCGGGCTGGGCGAGGCTATCAACGGGTTGTTGGTTCACAAACGAAGCAGCTTCTTGGGGCCGCTGTTGGGCAAGCGCATTGCTCCCGAGAACGTCACGCTGGTGGACGACGCCACCCTGGCCCACGGCATCGCTACGCGCGCCTTCGACGGCGAAGGGGTGGCCTCGCGGCGCGTGCCCATCGTCGAGAAAGGCGTGCTGAAGAGCTTTCTCTACGACCACGCCACCGCGCTGAAGGCCGGCGCGGCCAGCACCGGCAGCGCCTCGCGAGCCTGGGCGACCTTGCCCTCCATCGGCACCAGCAACCTCTATCTGGAAAAGGGAAACCAAAGCCCCGAGAAGCTGATCGCCGGCGTGAAGCAGGGCTTCTACGTCACCAGCATGCTGGGCCTGGGCGCCAACGCGGTGACCGGAGACTACTCGCGCGGCGCCAACGGCATCTGGATCGAGAACGGCGAGCTCACCTGGCCCGTGCAGGAAGTCACCGTCTCTGGCAGCCTGCTGCAGATGATGCAAGGAATCGACGGAATTGGCGACGATCTCGACTTTCGCGCCTCGGTCTCCGCGCCCACCCTGCGCTTCGCCGAGCTCCAGGTCAGCGGCGCATGAGGGCCTTGCTCTTCGACATCGACGGCACGCTCACGGTGGGTGGCGGCGCGGGGAGCCGCGCGCTGGGACGCGCCTTGCACACGAGGCCTCGTGCAACCGAAGAGTTGCGCAACATGCGGCTCGACGGAATGACCGACCGGCTCATCGCGCGGGCCCTGCTCGCCACCGAAGGCGACCACGCCCTGCCGCTGCCCGAGCGGATGAAGGCCGTCACCGAGGCCGAGATCGACGCCGTGCTCGCGAAGTACCTGGAAGCTCTCGAAACCGCCTGCGCCGAGCATCCGTATCGGCCGCTGCCGGGCGTCGAGGCGCTGCTGCAAGCGCTGCAGAAGCGGGACGACGTCATTTTGGGCATCTGCACCGGCAACCTCGAGCGCGGGGCCTTGCTGAAGCTGCGGTCCGCCGGCCTGTGGGGTCCGTTCCGCTTCGGCGGCTATGGCAGCGACGCCGAGCCGCGCGCGGAGATCGTCAAGGCCGCCTGGAAGCGCGCGCAAGCCCTGGGCGCCAGCGAGGGCCTGGTCATCGGCGATACCTCGCGCGACATCCTGGCGGCGCACGACGCGGGCCTTCCAGCCTGCGCGGTGGCGACCGGCCGCTTCACGGTGCACGAGCTGGCGGAGCACGGCGCGGAGATGGTGCTCGCGAGCTTCGCCGACACCGCCGCCACCGAGCGCATGCTCGCCGGGCCGCTGCGCTGACGGGCAGGCCGGAAGGCCTGGGGCATCGCCACATTTCCGTGTCGTGCTCAAAGAAAACGTTCCCCGCCTTCTCCTCGGCCTCATCCTCGTCCTCATCGCCGGCTGCGTCGCGCTCTGGTGGGGCAACACGCACCGCCTCGCCAGCGCCAGCGCGTGGGTCCGCCACACCCAGGAGGTCGAGCAGCGGCTGGAGTCGCTGAACGGCGCGCTGACCGCCTTGGAGAGCGGCGCGCGCGGCTATGCGTTGAGCGGCGAGCATGCCTTCCGCGACGACGAGCTGCACGGCGAGCAGCAGGCGCAAGAGCGGCTGGCCGATCTGCGGTTGATGACGGCCGACAACCAGAGCCAGCAGAGCAGCCTGGACGAGCTGACCCGCGCGGTCGACGCCAAGCTCGAGTTCAGCCGGCAGATGCTGGCAGAGCGCGATCGCGATGGCGTGGGTGGCGCGGCCTCGGTGGTCGCGACCCGGCGCGGCCTGGCACTGATGGGTCCGATCGCCGGTTTGCTGGCAAAGATGCGCGGCGAAGAAGAGCGCCTCCTCGCGGCGCGGACGAGCGAGGTCGAACAGGCGCGGCGGCAGACGCTGCTCCTGGGCAGCGGAATGATGGCGCTGCTCCTCACCGCGCTGGTCTGCCTGGGCTTCCTGATCCGCGCCGACCGCCGCGCGCGCCGCCGCGCCAACGAAGCGACGCGGCAGTCGGAAGAGCGCATGCGTCTCTTGCTGGGCGCGGTGCGCGACTACGCCATTCTCGATCTGGATCCGGAAGGAGTCATCCAAACCTCCACCGGCGCGGCGGTGAGGATCTTCGGCCGCGATCCGACCGGCGATCACATCCGCTCGCTCTATCCCCAGGCCTCGGTGCGGGCCGGCCTGCCCGCGCGCGAGCTGGAGAAGGCGACGCTGGAGGGCCGCTTCGAGGACGAAGGCCCGCGCCTGCGCAACGACGGCACCACCTTCTGGGCCGACGTCGTCACCACCGCCATCCGCGATCGAAACGGCCAGCTGCGCGGCTTCGCCAAGGTGATTCGCGACGTCACCGAGCAGAAGGAGATCGACGATGCGCTGCGCGAGACCACGCGGCAGCTCGAGGTCTCCAACCGCGAGCTGCAGGACTTTGCCATGGTGGCCTCGCACGACCTGCAGGAGCCGCTGCGCAAGGTGCAGATGTTCGGCGACAAGCTGAAGCGCAGATACTCCGCTGCGCTCTCGGAAGAAGGCCTCGATTGGCTGACGCGGATGATGAACGCGGCCATGCGCGGCCAGTCATTGATTCAGGGTTTATTGGCTTTCTCGCGCGTGACCACCAAGGCGCAGCCGCCGGTTCCGGTCGATCTGTACGAGACCGCCCGCGAGGTGGCTTCCGATCTGGAGGCGCGCATCGCCGACGCCGGCGGACAGGTGGAGATTGGCCAGCTGCCCACCATTGAAGCCGACCCGCTGCAGATGCGGCAGCTGTTGCAAAACCTGATTGGCAATGCGTTGAAGTTTCGCAAGCCTGGTCAGCCGCCGATCGTGCGCTTGGAAGCTCGAGAGCTGCGCCGCGATTGCTATGAGATCGAGGTCACCGACAACGGCATCGGCTTCGAGCAGAAGTACGTCGACAGAATTTTCAAGCTCTTCCAGCGTCTGCACGAGCGGGGCGTCTACGAAGGCTCGGGAATGGGCCTCGCCATCTGCCGCAAGATCGTCGAGCGGCACGGCGGCACCATCACCGCCCGCAGCGCGCCCGGCGCGGGCACCACTTTTCTCATCGATTTGCCGGCGCAACAGCCGGCGGCCGCTCACTAAGGAGAACCCATGCAAGGCAAGCCGCTCATCATCCTCATGGCCGACGACGACGAGGACGATCGCCTCAACACCGCCGAGGCCTTTCGCGAGCATCACCTGGCCAACGACTTCCACACGGTGAACGACGGCGAGGAGCTGATGCAGTTCTTGCGGCGCCAGGGAAAGTACGCCGGCGCGCCGCGGCCCGGCTTGATTCTCCTCGACCTGAACATGCCGCGCAAAGACGGCCGCGAGGCGCTGCGCGAGATCAAGGGCGACCCCGCGCTGCGCTCCATTCCGGTGGTGATCCTCACCACCTCGCGCGAGGAAGAAGACATCTTGCGCACCTATGATCTGGGCGCGAACTCATTTGTCTCCAAG